>CAYZVJ010000083.1:0-15043 GCA_964481765.1 uncultured Rikenellaceae bacterium
CTAGTTATAGATGAAGTGCCAGACATATTGTATGTATAGAAAACACCTTCGGAGAACGATTTCCCGTATTAAAACATTTATTTTATTTTTGTCAATACTTCTGACCTTCGTTCCATGCATTACCTAGTCCTTAGTATTCTTTGTTCGACAACCATCCTGGTCCTGTTTAAGTTACTGGATAAAAGGGGATTGAATACCTTCAGTGCCATCATCATCAATTATTTCGTTGCATTTGTTCTCGGATTTACCCTTGGGTATTCCGATATGCATGTATTCTTTGAAAACCCGGGCAGGTGGATGATCTTTGCCCTGATCATCGGAGTTTCGTTTGTGATCATGTTTTACATAGTCGGTCTGACAACGCAAAAGCTCGGTATCACGGTCAGCTCTGTTTCGGGCAGGATGTCCGTCATCATCCCGATTGTGTTCAGTATTATGTATGAAAACGAGGTGGTGGGTTCGTTAAAAGTATCGGGCATAGTATTTGCACTTGTAGCTCTCTTCCTTATGGTATTCAGGGAACACAATCGGCCCGTTGACCGCCGCTTGCTATTCCTCCCGTTCATCATGTTTTTTGGCATGGGTACGATTGATTCATTGATCAAATACTCCCAGGCAGAATTTCTTGAAAGCGTACATCTTACTTCCTTCATGACCCTTCTGTTCGGGATATCTGCTGTTTCTGCCTTTTTATTTCACCTGATAAGACCTAAAAAAAGCAGAACCTTCAGTAAGAAGACTGTTTTGTTTGGTGTGTTGCTGGGACTGGTGAATTTCGGATCCCTCTATTTCTTTGTGCTGGCTTTATCGCATAGCGGAGTTGACAGTTCAATAATTTTCGGGATCAACAATCTCGGTATTGTTACATTAAGCATACTCGTCGCCCTTTTGGTTTTCCGGGAAAAATTAAGCAAATTAAACTGGGTTGGTGTTCTGATGTCCCTTATCACCATCATCATTTTATCAATCAGCGGTTAAATGGGAACCACCAGTCAATACAAGAGCATATCGTCCATCTCCCGTGGAGAATACAGGGAGAAAGGGAGCCGGTTCATTGGTATTGCATACCCGGTTCACTCGGAAGAGGAGGTTAAGGAGATCCTGACCGGTTTGAAAAAAGAGTACCACGATGCACGTCATCATTGCTTTGCTTATGTTATCGGGCCGGACAAAGAGTTAATCCGTTCGAATGACGATGGAGAGCCATCCCATTCAGCAGGTCAACCCATCCTGACACAAATCGAAACAAGGGATCTGACAAATATCCTTGTTGTGGTGGTCCGCTACTTCGGTGGAACGTTGCTTGGGGTTGGCGGATTGATCAACGCCTACAAGAACGCAGCATCCGACGCCCTAGACAATGCAAAGATCTTTACACGGACTGTAAAAGAACGGTACCGGCTGGCATTTGCTTACCCCCAGATGAATGCTGTAATGTCCCTGTTAAAAGATAAAGAGCTGGATGTCATCAGCCGGAATTTTGAACTGAGCTGTTCCATTATCATTGAAATTCCACAGGACAGGGCAGCTGCCTTCCTTGAACGATGCAAACGGATCGAAAACCTGGAGGTTACCAGGAAGTAAAAAAATCAGTATACGTTTTTCGGTTAAGAAACCCGTTTCGTTACCGACAAACGACTTCCCATATTCCTTTTTTTTTAACTATCTGTTAACAACCTGCACGATATTTTGCTCATCTTATGTATCTTTACAGCTGATCTAAACAGACTACCAATCCACAATCTGAATGAAGAACAGAAGCCTTGTATCCATCGATGATTATACCAAAGATGAGATCATAAAAGTCCTTGACCTGGCTGAAGAATTTGAAAAATCCCCTGCTCCCAACCTCCTCGAAGGGAAAGTGATTGCCACCCTCTTTTTCGAACCGTCCACACGCACACGGTTAAGTTTTGAAAGTGCAGTGAACCGGCTTGGAGGCCGGATTGTAGGGTTTACCGATTCCTCAACATCGAGTGTTACCAAAGGAGAAACACTGAAAGATACCATTAAAACGGTCAGCAACTATAGCGACCTCATCGTGATCCGGCATCCACTGGAAGGAAGTGCACGATATGCCAGCGAGGTCGCCTCCGTACCGGTAGTCAATGCCGGTGACGGGGCTAATCAACATCCCACACAAACCCTGCTTGATCTCTATTCCATCCGGAAGACACAGGGAACCCTGGATAACCTGAACATATTCCTTGTGGGAGACCTGAAATATGGCAGAACGGTTCATTCGCTGCTGATGGCCATGTCACACTTCAATACCACCTTCAATTTCATCTCTCCCGAGGAGTTACGTATGCCGGATGAATACAAGATCTTTCTTGATAACCTCGGTTTGAAATATTACGAACACCTGGATTTTACCGATATCATTTCAAGAGCCGATATTGTTTATATGACACGGGTACAGAAAGAGCGGTTTTCCGACCCGATGGAATACGAAAAAGTGAAAAATGTATATGTCCTGCGTAAAAAAATGCTAAAAAACACCAAAGATAATATGCGGATCCTGCATCCGTTACCACGCGTAAATGAAATTCATGACGAGGTGGATAGCAGCGAAAAAGCCTACTATTTCCCGCAAGCCCTGAATGGTGTCTATACCAGGCAGGCAATTATCGCTTCGATTCTGGGTTTAACCTAACATCGCTCTCATGAAAGAACGGAAACAATTAAGTGTCAGTGCAATAAAAAACGGAACGGTCATTGATCATATACCGGCTCGAAGTGTGTTCAAGGTACTCCAGATCCTTGGACTTGACAACGTTGATGAAATGGTTACATTCGGAACCAATTTTGAGAGCAAGAAGCTGGGAAAGAAAGGGATTATTAAAGTCTCTAATGTGTTCTTCCTGGATGAAGAGATTAATAAGATTGCACTGGTTGCCCCGGAAGCTAAATTAAATATCATCAAAGAGTATGAAGTGGTGGAAAAAAAGGTTGTCGAAGTCCCCGATATGATCATCGGTATAGCACGGTGTGTAAACCCACAATGCATTACTAATCACGAATCAATCACCACCCGGTTCCAGGTCGTATCTAAAAAAGATGTCTCCCTGAAATGCCACTATTGCGGTAAAATAACCGACCAGGAAAACCTGGTGATTGTTTAGTTTCTGGTTTCTGGTTTTCAGTTTTCAGTTTAACAGAAATTTTTCTCTTATTAACTTATACACTTATCCCGAAGGGATGCCCATGGCATAACGTATAACTTTCCCACTCACTTCTCTCCGTCTCCCCCTCTCAAAGTCTCACAGTCACTCTCTCAGTCAATTCATCCCTTCTCATCTTATCCGATCATACGACCGGATCAACTCCTCATCTTTCTTCACTCCGCGTAATGCAAGATAGGTCAAAATAGCGGATACAATGGGAAGAACAGCATATAGTGTGAAGTAAGCATCGGCATTAAGATGCATCATTCCCTGCCTTCGGTAGAAATAAAAAAGAGCCAGAGAACCGATCATTAACACCATACTGAAGACAGACAACCGCATTTGCACCATTCGCTTCCTGAATGAGAACACCACAACCAGCAATAGGCATAGAACAACAAGGAAAAGTATTAAAAGCGGAATTGTACTGAGTACAACAGGTGGTGATTCTTTTCCAGCTTCGACAATACCCCATGTATGGAGCAGGTATGCCTGCCCGTTATCTCCGATAAAGCGGCTTACGGGCAGGAAAGTACCAATTGCCATGAGGATCGTTGCGAGAGCATAATAAACGGTTTGAATGCGTTGTATCATTGTGGCAATCCTTCTAAGTAGAGGTAAAACGAAAATGGACAAGAAAAAAAGCATCCCGTTGAGAGATGCTTCAATCAGGATTATCGATCGTTAGTTACCTCCCAATATAAGCGGCATACCTTCATTTCCACCACCAATGACCACAATTTTTGAATTGGGTGATTCCGCCAGTTTCAGTGTGGCATCTATTCCTTTCTGTCGCAGGATCATGGTTGTCAAACTGGCACTGATAATGCGGTTATAAGCTGCAATACCTTCTGCTTCGATTTGCTTTCGTTCTGCTTCCAGCTTCTCTCTTTCGTTAATGAAGGTCATCGCAAGTGCTTCCTGTTCACGTGTCAGTTTGCTTTCAATAGCCACCTTAATATCTGCCGGCAGATTTATTGATCGGATCATTAGCGCTTTCATGTCAATGTAGTTCGTCAACAGTACTGAAGCTGTTTCATTGATAATAGCATCTTCAACCTCTTGTCTCTTTGTTGAATAGATCTCTTCAGCTGTATATCGGCCTGTAACCCGTCTTACAGTTGAGCGAACTTCAGGGATTACAAGACTATTGATATAGCTGACTCCAAACGTTTCATGCAGGTGTCCTATTTTATCATATATTGGATTGAAACGAACCGTAATATCTACGTTGACGGAAAGTCCATTCTTATCAAGGACATCCATGGTCTCTTCACTTTTCTGTTCCTTTACATTGTATTTGTCCAGGTCATTCCATGGGGCAATTACCTTCAGCCCGGTTCCAACAATATTATCCTTATCGAGAAATCCCGATATTTTATGGAAAATAACAGCCCGTTCACCCGGCTTGACAACATAAAACATCCTGCTGCCAAATAACAATAACACAACAATAACTACTGCTGTAGTAATAATTAATACTTGCTTTCTTTTCATATTTCTGAGTTTTTACAGTTAATTCGTGTTTACGAATTGCAAAAATAAAGGAATTATCTGTAACTCACAGATATTCCTGTTTTTTTTACAACCGTAAAGTCCTGTCCGGACATCTTCACCCTCCAGAAAGAATTGTTGGTTTCGGAAAATTTAGATAGTTTTGGAACAACCTTGGATATGCAAAGATCATCATGTTATCTTATGATCAAAACATCTGAACTTATATTAAATCCGGACGGTTCTCTTTTTCATCTGCATCTGTTGCCAGGACAGATTGCAGGGTCAATCATTCTCGTGGGAGACCCGGACCGGGTTGAGATGGTATCCTCCCATTTTGACCGGGTTGACGTGAAAATCCAGAACCGTGAATTTGTTACTCACACCGGAACATACAGGGGGCAGCAAATCACTGCCCTTTCCACGGGTATTGGAACAGACAACATTGACATTGTTGTGAATGAGCTCGATGCACTGGTTAATCTCGACATGGAGACCAGGAGGCCAAAGGCTAAACTGAACAGATTAAACCTGATCCGGATAGGTACTTCCGGATCGATCCAGCGGAATATTCCCATTGGGACATTCCTGTTGACAGTAAAAGCGATCGGATTCGATGGTTTGTTGAATTACTATTCCCGATGTGACGATGCTTCGGATCTGGCATTGGAATCGGCTTTCATGGAATATGTTAGCTGGGACCCACGACTTCCCAGGCCATATGTCGTGACCGCAGATCAAGAGCTTATTAAACAGTTCACAGGAAAGGAAGTAACCACGGGAATCACAATTTCGGCCTCCGGCTTTTACGGACCCCAGGGAAGGATTGTCAGATTGCCATTGGCTCACCCTGGCCTGAATGAAAAAATAATGAAGTTCCGTTTTGGAACGGAAAAAGTAACTAATTTTGAAATGGAGAGTTCAGCAATCTATGGATTGGCGTCTTTGCTGGGCCACCGTGCAATAACACTTTGTGCAATTATTGCGAACCGCGTAACCGGAGAATTCATGGGGGAATACAAAAATCTGATGGAACGTCTCATTGTATTCTCCCTTAATCGAATTACAAGTTTACCATAGAAACATTTGGAAACAAAAAAAGAAATAGAAGCCCTTATCAACCTGTTGGAAGATCCCGATGCAAAGGTATTCGAGGAGGTCAGCCGTAATTTGATGGATAAAGGAATAGGTATAATCCCGGAGTTGGAGGAAGCCTGGGAGAATTGTGGAAACCAGCATCACCAGGAACGAATCGAAAACCTGATACAACAGATCCAGTTGAACTTTACCCATGAACAACTGGTACGGTGGATCAATGAGGGAGCTTCAGATCTGTTGGAAGGAGCATACTTTATCGCAAAATTTCAATACCCCGACCTGGAACTATCACAGCTGGATAACCAGCTTGAGAGTATCAGAAAAGATGTATGGCTGGAATTGAACAATAACCTGACAGCTCTTGAGAAAGTAAAGGTCATTAACCAGATCATTTTTAAAATCTACGGACTGAAACGAAACAGTTCGCAATTCTATGCACCACAAAACAACTACCTGAACATTGTCCTGGAAACAAAGAAAGGGAATCCGATCAGCCTGGCAATCATCTATTCCATCGTAGCTCAGCGTCTCGGGTTGCCAATATATGGAGTTAACCTTCCCAGAAATTTTATCCTGGTTTACCTGGATGAATTAAAATCAGCAGAGACCTTTGTTGAAGAACTGGAAGCGCATATACTGTTTTACATTAACCCCTTCAATTTCGGTGCAATACTTGGAAAGAAAGAGATCGATCACTTCATAAAACATCAGAATCTTACACCCCGGAAATCTTTTTACGTTCCCTGTTCAAATAGTGAGATCATTCACCGGCTCTTACTGAACCTTTCTTTTGCGTATGAGCAGGCCGGTAATGAAGAAAAAGTCAGGCACCTGAAGGAATTGCTTGATATTTTCGTGAATCCGGAATAGAGGGATAGCGTGGTATTGGAAGGCTTCAGGTAACCACCTGTCCGCTATACCAATTAGCTCATTCTTTTTCTGATCAGGGTGTTCCAGAGAATCCTCATATCCAGTGCAAAATTCCAGTGATCGAGGTATTCCAGGTTAATTTTCACTTTATCCGGAAAGATCACCTCATTATTATATCGGTCAGGGTCATCAACTGATGAAAGGATCTCCTCCTCATTGATGTATTTGAGGGTTGCCGGACCGGTCATCCCCGGTTTCCACTTCAGGATACTGGAATGGTCACCGGCCAGCTTCTCAGCCATACGCGGAACATAGGGCCTGGGACCAACAAAGCTCATATCTCCAATCAGGACATTCCATAATTCAGGAAGTTCATCCAGTTTCCATTTCCTCAAAAAAGTACCAACCGGTGTGATCCTGGGATCTCCCTTAACAGGAATTCCCTTCCTTTGGGTTTTATGGCGCATCGTTCTGAACTTGTAGATTTGAAATATTTTTCCATTTTTACCAACACGCTCCTGCTTGAAAATTATGGGACCTTCAGAGCTGATTTTTACCAGCAAGCCAATGATTATCATCAGGGGTAAAAACAGTACCAAACTAATGGCAGAAAACAGTTTGTCAAATATTTCCTTCAACAGTTTATTCATCCATGGTAACATTATCCAGTTCGATCATCCGGTAACTCTTCACAACTCCGAAGGAGTCTGCCATAATCATGGCTATGCCACCTTCGGGTGAGTCCTATGGATTGTTATGATAATAATCGTTAAACCAGTATATGAACCGTTTTACACCGGTTCTGATATCTGTAGACGGCTGGTAATTCAAATCCCTTACCAGGTCTTTGGTGTCTGACCAGGTTTTTGGCACATCGCCTGGCTGAATCGGCAACAGATTCATGATGGCTTTTTTGCCCAATTCCTTTTCGATAGCATCAATAAAATCCAACAGTTTTACCGGATTATTATTTCCAATATTATATAATTTATAGGGTGCAACAGAGCTTGAGGGATCGGGATGTAAGCCATTCCAATCCTTATTTTCATCCGGAATACGAAAGATCACCCGGCATACTCCTTCGATAATATCATCGATATAGGTAAAATCCCGTTCCATGTTGCCATGGTTATACACCTCGATGGGTTCCTCTTCAAGAATAGCTTTTGTAAATTTATAGAGCGCCATATCCGGACGGCCATAGGGGCCGTAAACCGTAAAAAACCGAAGTCCTGTAACGGGCAAGCCATACAGGTAGCTGTAGGAATGAGCCATCAACTCATTGCTTTTTTTTGTCGCCGCATACAGGCTGATGGGATGATCAACACTGTCATGGACAGAAAAGGGCATGCTGGAGTTTAATCCATAGACACTTGAACTGCTTGCAAATACAAGGTGTTTCACGGGTAATGACCGGCATGCTTCCAGGATATTGATGAATCCTACGATATTGCTGTCAATATAGGTATGGGGATGAGTCAGGCTGTAGCGTACACCGGCCTGCGCTGCAAGATGACAAACCAGATCGGGTTTTTCCTCGTGAAAAAGCTGGTTGATCCCCTCCCGGTTCTCCAGGTCAAATTTATAGAATGAATATCCGGGGTATTTTTTACTGGCAATGCTTATTCCGGCTTTGATTCTATTCCTTTCAATGCCGGTCACTCCGAGTCTTGCATATTTCAATTCCGGATCATAGTAATTGTTTATATTATCAGTTCCGACAACCTGTTCCCCGTCATCCAGGAGTTTCTTGACAAGGTGAAATCCGATAAAACCTGCAGCTCCCGTGACCAGTATTTTCATATTTCTTTACGTTATAAAAACAGCCTTTTAGTGAAAGGCGGATATCAATTGCCTGCAGATGAATGCTGCACTCTTTCCATCACCATAAAATTTGGGGAAAGAAAGATCACGAACACTCAAAAAATATTCATATGCATCAACTATCTTTCGGGAATCAGCATCAGCCAGAAGAGCTGTTTTATTGTTGACCAGCTCAACCCATTCTGTTTCCGGTCTGAGTACAATACAGGGTTTCTCAAAAAAATGTGCCTCTTTTTGAACTCCTCCAGAATCAGTTATGATCATCTTTGCATGTTTCTCAAGTGTAATCATCTCCAGGTAAGATACCGGTGGTATCAAAGATATGTTTTTTTTAACTTTTTCAAGAAATAACCGGTTCATGCTCTTTTCCACAGCTTGCAATGTCCTGGGATGAATGGGCAGGATCACAGAAGTATGACCTTCCAGGGTTATCCTTACCAATCCCTCAAAAATGGAATAAAGCCGGTCACTGTTATCCGTATTGTGATCACGGTGGATGGTAGCAAGAATATACTCCCCCGGTTTGGTACTGAATTTCTCAAGTACCCCCTGCTGTCCCATAGTGCTTTTCCCAAAGTACAAACTGTTATCATACATGATATCACCACAATGAAAGATCGCGGGATTATCGGGTGAATAAGGAGGTGAGTTCCCGGCATGTAATCCTTCCCGTTCCAGGTTTGCCAATCCTGTTTCAGTGGGGGTAAAAAGCAGGGTTGATATGTGATCACAAACGATCCGGTTTATCTCTTCCGGCATCTTCTTATTGAAAGAGCGTAATCCGGCCTCGATATGAACGACAGGGTATCCCAGTTTGACAGAAGCAAGAGACGAGGCAAGTGTCGAATTGGTATCTCCATAAACGACAACGCAATGGGGTTTTTCAACATTCAGCACCGATTCCATTCCTGTTAACAGAGCGGCCGTCTGTTTCCCATGCGACCCGGAACCTACCTCCAGTTTATACTGCGGTTCAGGGAGCTGTAATTCATGAAAAAACAGAGTGGATAATTCACGGTCATAATGTTGGCCGGTATCAACAAGCACTTCCTCAATTGCATCGGGAAAGTTCGTTCTGATTTGCCGGCTGAGCGCAGCAGCTTTAATGGTCTGCGGACGGGTACCTGCAATATGTAATGCCTTCACCATTTCCTGTTAAAGCTGATAAAAAGATTCTGATCGTTCCGATACAGGGCGTGTATATTATTTAGCATAGCTTATTGCCCGGGTTTCACGAATCACGGTAATTTTCACCTGTCCCGGGTAAGTCATCTCATCCTGGATCTTCTTTGCTATATCGTTGGAAAGGCTTTCGGCTTCTTTATCGGAAATCTTATCAGAACCGACGATAACCCGCAATTCGCGTCCTGCCTGTATTGCATAAGTCTTCATCACCCCCGGATGGGAAAGTGCCAGAGCCTCCAGCTCCTTCAATCGTTTGATGTAGGATTCCACCACTTCTCTTCTGGCTCCGGGCCGGGCACCGGATATGGCATCACATACCTGTATAATAGGAGCAATCAATGTATTCATCTCAGTCTCATCGTGGTGCGCTCCAATGGCATTGCAAATTTCCGGCTTTTCCTTGAATTTTTCGGCTAACTTCATACCAAGAATAGCATGTGGCAATTCCGGTTCATCGTCCGGCACCTTCCCGATATCGTGTAATAACCCGGCACGTTTTGCAAGCTTTGTATTCAAACCCAACTCAGAGGCCATTATGGCAGAAAGGTTTGCCACTTCCCGGGAGTGCTGCAGGAGGTTTTGACCGAATGATGACCGGTATTTCATTTTCCCGATCAGGCGAATCAATTCCGGGTGTAAGCCATGGATACCCAGATCGATGGCTGTTCTTTTTCCCACCTCAATAATCTCTTCTTCAATTTGTTTTGTGGTTTTCTGGACAATCTCTTCAATGCGTGCAGGATGTATCCTTCCATCGGTCACCAGCTGGTGAAGTGCCAATCGTGCAATTTCCCTGCGGACAGGATCAAAGGCAGACAGAATAATGGCTTCGGGGGTATCATCCACAATAATCTCCACACCGGTAGCTGCTTCCAGTGCCCTGATGTTTCTCCCTTCACGTCCAATAATCCGGCCTTTGATCTCATCGGTATCGATATTAAACACAGTCACTGAATTCTCAATGGCATTTTCAGTTGCCACACGCTGGATGGTTTGAATGACGATTCGCTTTGCTTCTTTGTTTGAAGTCATTTTTGCCTCATCCATAATCTCATTGACGTAGGACATCGCCTCCGTTTTTGCTTCCTCTTTCAACGACTCGATCAATTGCTCTTTTGCCTCTTCAGCAGATAGCCCTGAGATTTCCTCCAGCTGATCAACCTGCTGTTTATGCATCTTTGACAATTCTTCATCCTTTTTTTCAACCAGAAGTATTTGCTGTTTAAGGTTTTCACGGATCGCTTCCACATCTTTTCTTTCCCGGTTTACCTCTTCAAAACGTTGGGATAACGACACTTCCTTCTGTTTAAACTTGCTCTCAGCAATAGCCAGCTTATTATTCTTCTCATTAATGATCTTTTCATGATCCGCTTTCAACTGCAGGAATTTTTCCTTTGCCTGCAAGATCTTATCCTTTCTTATTACCTCTGCTTCCGTTTCTGCTTCCCTTATGATTGCCCTGTTTTTATTTCTCAATACAGTTTGCCAGAGTATGAATGACAACACACCACCAAGAACAAAAGCAACAGCAATCAATATCACTGTCAGCGTTATGGAGATGTCTCCCAAAATCATTGATAGTATCATGGTATTTATATATTAGGGTTAGTGAAAAAAAAACCCGCAGTTGTTTCCCCAACTTTTATAAAACCCCAATTGACATGGGTGGAGATGCCACCTGATTTCTGATTTCCAACGTCTTCGTAGGAAGAACCCCGAAGGGTTAAGGCCTGTCATAGACCAGATGCGCTTTTCTCCAATTTAGTAAATGTTGAGTTTCAAAAATGAATGAAGAAACAATGCGGGTAAAACTTTATTTATGTAAAAGAACGTTATTACTCTCTTTTAATGTATTCGTCTAATTCAGCATTTAATTCTTTTAATTCCTCGATGAGAGTTGAATCATTAAGTTGATTATCGCTATCTATAACTTTAATAACAAATTGTAAAGCAGCCATGGCTAAAAAATCCTGCACATCTTTATCGGTATATCTCTGCTTATATTGTAATACCTTTTCATTGATCATCCTGGCTGCTCTTCGAATCTTTTCCTCATCTCTTCTGTCAATCTTCAATGGATAATACCGGTCAGCAACATTAACCTTTATTGAAAGCTTTTCTTCCATTAGCTGATTTCCATATTAACTACTTATTCAAAAGAGCAATACATTTGTCAATCTCCCGCACAATTTTATTCACTTTGATCTTGGCATCATGGACATTATCATCTTCTGCCACGATCGATTTTGCTATTTTTAGGTTTGTGTATCTTTTATTTAATTCTTCTAATTCAGTTTCTTTTTGTTTAATTTGATTGTTTAAGTCAGATATTTCTTGCTTTAAATTATCTTTTTCCTCACGAACCTGATCCACAAACGAAATGATGATTTTGATTTTTTCTTTTAACTCATTTACTATTTCGTCTTGCTCATGATCCATGGCAAAAGATTTAATACAAAGTTAACATAGCTTTGATAATTTCAAAAAATAAATCCCGATTTTCCCGAACCGAATAAAATTATAGTTTTGCATTTTATATACAAGTTTTACTCGGTCGAGGATGAAAGGCTCTATCGTCTACATTCACCCAGCAGGTATTATTCGAACGTTATTTATTTCCCTGCTCTTGCTTTTTGCATACCCGGCAAAAGCACAAACAAAACGTGAGATTGCATCGTTCGGATCGCCCGTTCAATTCCCAATTATACTATCCTCAAATTATGGTGAATTAAGAACCGACCATTTCCATTCCGGCATAGATATCAAAACGGAGGGAGTTAGTGGGAAGAAGGTCGTTGCAGTGGAAACGGGTTATATTTCGCGAATCACTGTTTCACCCGGGGGCTTCGGAAAAGCACTTTACCTCTCGCATCCAAACGGCTATAGTACAGTATATGGTCATCTCAGCAGTTTTACCGAAGAGGTGGAGGCATACGTCAGGGAACAGCAATACCAGGGAAAAACCTTTCAAGTTAATCTTTTTCCAAAAAAGGGAGAATTCCTGTTTGATAAGGGAGAGGTTATTGGGTATTCAGGGAACACTGGAAGTTCACTCGGGCCCCACCTGCATTTCGAAGTGAGAGACAGCAGAACAGAGAATCCCCTCAATCCACTACTGTTCAATTTTCATGTGGACGACACCATTCATCCTGTGTTTTACAGCATCTATCTTTACCCCCTGGCACTGAACAGTCATGTCGATTTTAAATGGGAGAAAAAGAGGATGGTTGTGGTCCATAATAACGGCGCTTTTTCGCTTGAGGAGGGAAACCCGGTAGCCGTAGGAGGCATGATAGGAATTGGAATTGAAGCCAGTGATTTCTTAAACGGGGCAAGAAACCGATGTGGCATTTATTCTATTGAAGTACTGCTCGATCAGGTTCCTTACTTTTACCAGGAACTGGATGAATTTTCATTTAATGAATCCAGGTATATCAACAGCCATATTGATTATGAAGAAAAGGTAGTAAACAACCGTAACATTCATCAAACCTTCGTTGCCCCCAATAACAACCTTTCCATTTATAAGTTGTTAAAGGATCGTGGAAGGTTGAGTTTTTTCGACAATGAAAACCACGAAATCACGCTCATCATAAAAGATGCATACCAGAATGAATCCCGGTTGGATTTTATTGTGGCCTCAAGGTGGAATCATGGACAAAAAATCGCCAGGCCCGAAAGAACCTATACCAGGATCATGCTCCCTGATGTACGCAACATCTACCAGCACTATGGTTTTGAAATAAATATCCCTGCCGGTGGATTGTACGATACACTTTACTTCACCTATGCTAAATCGCCCGGGATACCGGGCAGCTATTCGGAGGTTCACCATGTCCATAATGAACTGATCCCGGTTCATCGTTATTTTGACATGCGCATTGTCCCGGATAGTGTTCCCGCTGAAATTGAGGAGAAACTCCTCATTGCTTCATTGGATGAAAACAATGAAATTCATTCATTGGGTGGTGAATATAAAAACGGAGCTGTTGAAGTCCGCACAAGAAATTTTGGTCGCTTCGTAGTGGTTGCCGATACAGTCCCGCCGGAGATTAATCCGATAACACCTGTCGATAATAACAATTTTTCGGGGAAACAATATGTGCGGTTCAGGATCAGTGATGAGCTATCAGGGATCAGATCCTATAATGGCTTCATCGACGACCAGTGGGTGCTTTTCGAATATGATCCGAAGAATGAATTATTGATCTATCGTTTCGACCGGGAAAGACTAACAAATAATAGGCATCATGAATTGGTACTTACGATAATCGATAACAAGAAAAACATTTCGGTATATCAGGGAAGCTTCTTCTGGTAGATTTGTCCCTCTTCCTATCACTCTTCAGCCATCAGAATTTATCGAAGTAAACCGGTTGCCAATTTATTTTTAGTGAAGGGATTCAGGATAAATTCCACGATCAACCAATAACCTGATCTTTCTGATCACTTCCGCTTTATCCTCTCTGTAGGTTACCCCAAACCAGGATTCATTACTTTCCAGAACTTTAACCGTAACTTTATTCTGTTTTAAAAGTTCAAAGATGAGCGTAGGTATGTAAAATTCAGATTTGGGATTTCCTGATTCCAGTGTAAGGAAAGAGCTGAAGGAACGTTCCAGGTAGCCAAAGACATCCGGGTGGAATCCCCAAATGTTCATCGAAACCACTTCTTTACCCGACAGGTTAATTACCCTGCCTTCCTTGTTGGTATAAACAATTTCATCCTTCCGTTGCTCTATGTTAGTGACCTCTACGATGGACCGGAGAAAATTCTTCTCATCTGTCTTACAAATGCCCCTGGCAACCTGTCCGAAATCGGACAGGGTTTTATCCAATCTGAACCCAACCATGGCATATTCACTTTCGCTGCTTTGCATCAGGTGATCGACCATTACCTGGAAGGATCGTGCACCATAGAAATCATCTGCATTGATCACAATAAAGGGTTCCCGTATTTTTTCCCTGGCAACAAGGATTGCGTGGCCCGTACCCCAGGGTTTCTTGCGGTTATCCTGGATGGTAAACCCTTCGGGAATCATGTTTAATTCCTGGAACGCATAGTCAATTTCAACCTTATGCCGTAACCGGGATCCTATGACCTTCTCAAATTCTGATTGAAACTCTTCCCTGATAACGAAAACAATTTTTTCTACGCCGGCTCTTATTGCATCGTAAATTGAATAATCCATAATGGTCTCACCGGAGGGACCAACCTGATCAATCTGTTTGAGTCCACCATACCGGCTTCCTATTCCGGCAGCCAATACCAGCAAATTGGGTTTTGGTTTCGCCATACCGTGCTGAATCGTGATTAAAAGCCATAAAAGTAACAAATTTTCTTTTGGATCAGGCTGAATTACTGGCTTTATGTGCTCCTCCCAAGCAATATTCAATTATCTTTAT
>CAYZVJ010000084.1:0-11799 GCA_964481765.1 uncultured Rikenellaceae bacterium
CGAGGTCTTCAAAAAACAAAAGATGAGCTTGCTCTTGCCATTAAAAATAAAAACAGCCTGTCATTCTTTGGAATAACCATGAGCAAAACCTACTACAATACCATTATGTGGACTGTGATTATCGCTTTAATTGCTCTTTTAGTACTGTTGTTCCTTACCTTTTCCAGGAACCGTACCATCACTGTTCAACTCCGGAAAGACCTGGATGAAGTCAGGGAAGAGTTTGATGAATACCGAACGTCATCCCGCGAACGATACGAAAAATTAGTTATCAGCCACTTCAATGAGATTAAGCGGCTCAAGGAATCGCGGTAACTGTTCCTGTATTAATGAACTGTATGATATTTGTATTGAAGGAAAATTGGAAAACTCTTGTTTTTCTCCAATGTACTCAATAACTTAATTACCCACTAACAGAGCAATTCACGTTAACTTATTAACCATTAACTAATAACTTATCCCATAGGGATGCCCATGGCATAATTCCTTCCTTGCTTTTGAAAATTTTTCTGCTAAATTTAATGTTTCAAACCACACGGAATGCTGTTCTTATCTGTTTCATTGGAGACTGGTATTTCCAGCAACAACGGTGATGATAAAAATGCCACATATCGATTGCAGAACCACTACCGGAAGCAGTCGTTGTCCCTATCTGGTTGAATATAAGCGGAGTCCGGAAGGTAAGATCTATTCCTACCGGAACCTGTTCGTGTGTGAATTCCTGAATATCGTCCTTGAGCATCTGATCGATCACAGCGATTCGGTCGGCCGGAACATCACCGATGTTCTTTCCCCCTGGGATTGTGCTGTGAGACAAAAACTTCGCAAAGCCGGTCAGCATCCAAAAGTCATGACTATACAATTTGATTGAATTCCAGTTCTTCCCTCTTAATATTTTTATGTTTTAATGCAGCGTTAGGTTTTTTGTAAAGTCTTTTTTTACAACAACTATCCGATTCTATCTAGGTTAGTTAAACTAAAAATCAAGAAAATGAAAAAGATCAAGAACAAAGTATTATTGCTATTGACATTTGTAGTACTATACTCAATTTCAAACTTTTCTTTTGGACAAGCCTCTGTAATCAATAAGAGAGATGAATGCACAGTGTTGATTGCTGGAAAAAGTACAACTATTGATGGATCGATCCTTTTTGCAAAATCTGAGGATGATAGTCCAAGCGATATTGATTATTTATGGTATGTTCCCAGAAAGAAATTTGATCCTGGATCTGTTGTTAGACTTGAACATGGAGGAACGATCTCCCAAGTTAGGGAGACATTTGCATATTTTTGGGATGAATGCCCTGGAACATCGTACTCAAACGGAATAATCAATGAATGGGGGGTGGCATTTGGTAGTAACGGCTGTACTTCCAAAGAGGATCCAGTAGCGGAAGTTGAGGCGCGAGGAGATTTATCTCACGGTGGCCTGGGGTTTGAGTTTAGAATGATACTTGCTGAAAGATCAAAGTCAGCAAGAGAGGCAGTGCTCCTAGCAGCAGAACTTATTGATGAATATGGTTACAATGGGTCAGGAAGAAACCTTAACATAGTTGGTCCAGATGAAGCATGGCAGCTTCAGATAGTTCGGGGGAAAAGATATGTAGCTAGACGAGTACAAGACAATGAAGTGGTGATAATTGGAAATACTTTCAGTATTCGTGAGATTGATATGAATGATAAGGAAAATTTTATATGTTCTCCAGATCTAATTGACTATGCAATAGAACGGGGATGGTACGATCCTGCAGGTGGTAATAAATTCGATTTTGCAGAAGCTTATGCACCACAAAGTTCACATTGTAATCCCGTTAATACACACCGACAATGGTTTATGGCACAAAGCTTGAACAAAAACTTTCCAATAACATGGATAGAGGCCCAAAAAGGTGCTATGCCAGTATCTGTACAACCTGACCATAAGCTTTCATTAAACGATATTATGGAAATTTTTAGAAGTCATTATGAAGGAACGGAGCTTGATAAATCGAACAACTATGATACGAGTCCACACAAATCTCCTTTCTTCACAATCTGCAATTACGGAACTCACAGGACAACCATAATTCAGCAAAGGCGCTGGCTACCAGTTGAGCTTGGAACTGTAATTTGGCGGGCTCTTGAAAGACCATGTAGCAATGTTTTTATTCCCTGGTATCTGGGAATTACAAAAATCCCAAATTCCTTTCAACATGCTCCAGAGTATCTCAACACAACTCCGAGAGAGTTGTTGGATTTTCATTTTAATATGTCGGATGAAGCATGGTCTTTTAACCTTGAATCCTCGGCTATGATTTTTAAGCTACTTGCGAAGTTGGTAGATGTAGATTATAAAAGAAACATAAAAATGGTGCAAGAGATCTGGAAAGACTTTGAAGAAATTGAATTTAATATGCAGCCAGTTATAGAAAAGTGCGCTTTGAAACTATATAAAAAGGATAGGGCTTTAGCAAAGGAATTGCTTACGTTTTACTCGAACTCCCAAGCTTATTTATCTTTGGAGGAAGCAAAATCCTTAATCGTTACTCTTAAAAAAGATATTAAGAGTCCAGAGGCCTGTATAGAATTAGGTATGTTTTATTTTGAATTCAGAGATAATAAGTTTGCCTGTGAATACTTTGAGAAAGCTATTGGGCTTGATCCTGGAAATGCAGACGCTAAAAAATACTTGAAATGGATACAAGATTTAACAGATATTGAGAATAATCCTGTTTTGCTAACCACAGAAACTTTGAAGGAATTTGTTGGTGACTACGGACCACGACATATTACTATGCAAGATAATAGTTTATTTTATAACAGAGATGGTGGTATAAAATATAAGTTAGAACCAATTAGTACAAACACTTTTGCACTTAAAGGGAAAAGTGATTTTCGGTTACATTTTGCTCAGGATAATAATGGACAAGTCAATAAAATTATCGGGCTATATTTTGACGGACGCAAAGATGAGTCAGTGAAAGACCTATAGTGCACTAACTGAGTTAATGCATATAAGGAAGATAACAGGTTATGTCGCATCTATTGAAGCAAAACCACTACCCTTAGATGAAGAATCGGAACCCCGGTCCGGTGAATCCAGAGCAATCCGACCGGGAAATCCCGGTATAAGCAATTTGAAGGGGCAATCAAATCAATCAGGAATGCCTAAATTGTGGGTTTATGAATTAATCAGGCTAGTTTCCTAATATTCCAATAGTAACCCATTTTGCATGTTCTCCCATTATCTAAAAACAGCTCTTAGGGTTCTTCTCCGCCAGAAGGGAATTTCCTTAATTAATCTTTTTGGCCTGACAGTAGGCATGACCTGTGCTATATTAATCCTCTTCTGGGTAAATCAACAATTAAGGTATGACTCAGGACATTTAAACCGGGAACAAATATATCGACTGGAAAGTGAGACCTGGGTAGTTTTACCACCGTATCTAGGTGAAACAGCTCGTGCTTTCCCTGAGGTAAAAGAAGCAATCCGGTTCTGGTTCTGGTATGAACCTGTACTGGAATATAAAAACAGACAATTTACCTTGACTAACTTTGCTATGGTAGACAGTACTGTTTTTAAGGTACTCGACTTTGATTTTATTGCCGGGAATCCCTATAATGCATTGAATGTACCCCGATCTATTGTACTTACCAGGTCCATTGCTGAAAAGCTTTTCGGTGAAGAAGATCCAATGAATAAATTAATCACCCTGGACAGTATTTATGCATATACCGTTACCGGTATAGTCGAAGATAACCGTAACTTTCATATGGAAATCACTGCTTTCTCACCGGTTACTGATATGACACTGGGTGAGGGAAATGAAGATTTTCTGAAAGCCAGAAATTATAATTTCCCCACTTACCTGTTACTATCTCCCAATACTGATACTGACCTTCTTGCTGAAAAAATCGATAAAAGAGCCAGAGATGTGGATAAATACGACAGTGACAGGTTAATTCTGCGACCATTTAGCAAAATATATTTTGCCAATAACCTGCAACATGAATCAAACACAAAACACGGAAATGTAGGACTGGTAATCGTGTTTTCCATTATTGCTTTATTAATTCTTACTATCGCATGTATCAATTTCATTAATCTTACTGTAGCCAGAACTACCATTCGGGAAAAAGAGATTGCTGTGAGGAAAATAGTGGGTGCTTCTCGCAGATTAATTGCGATACAGTTTCTCGGGGAAACATGTATAACGGTTTTTATTTCATTTCTATTTGCCCTGATCCTCGTTCAGGCACTCCTCCCCGGTTTCAATAATTTAACCGGCGAAGAAATTGGTTCCCTATTATCTGATATCAGATTAATTTTACTGGTAATCGGAATTTTAATATTCACTGCATTTTTATCGGGTTTTTATCCGGCATTTTTTATCACATCGTGGTCACCCAGCCTCATATTAAAAGGGAAACAAAGAAAAGGCGTTAGGGGTGTCATTCTAAGCAAAGCCTTAATCTCTTTCCAGTTCACAATTTCTATTTTCCTGATGATTTCTGCATTTACAGTAATAAACCAGTTAAAATATATGCAATCAAAGGATTTGGGGATAAATCATGAACAAATGGTAACCTTTACATTAAGAGGAGATAAATTCCGGGGTGGCCTTGAAAGAGTAACAAATAGTAAGAGGGCATTTGAAAATGAACTGCTTAAAGATCCATCCATTTTGGGTGTTACATATTTCAATCAAATACCAGGTAAAATAACCAATACCAACACCCTCATTCTTCAGGATGATGAAAATGGGATACCCTACAGGGTAATCAATACCAATCCGGGTTTTTTTAACCTAATGGAGTTGGACATTATTGAAGGTCGGGCTCAATCGCTTGATATCCTATCCGATCGAAACAATACCTATGTGCTAAATGAAGAAGCAGTCAGGCAATTTAAGTTAGAAAATCCTGTTGGAAGTACTGTCCGTTCAGGTAGAATTACCATTATTGGAGTAGTTAAGGATTTCCACTTCAATTCCCTACACAATAAAATCGGGCCGTTAGCTATCAGGTGGAATTATTGGCCACGAAGGGCTTGTGTTCAAATATCCGGTTCTAATGTCAACAAGGCCCTGGAGTACATCAATACCATCTACGGGGAATTCTGCCCTGGATATCCTTGGGAATATACTTTCCTTGATGAGAGTTTTGCCAGCCAATATAAAGCAGAACAGCGGTTGGTGATTCTGGTTGAATTATTTGTGTTATTGGCTATATGTCTTTCCTGTCTTGGTTTGTTTGCACTTTCAGCTATTGTAACCAAGCAAAAAACGAAAGAAATTGGAATCCGCAAAGCATTGGGATCAACCAATAATGGAATCATTATGCAAATCTCAAAAGGATTTCTGCTCTGGGTTTTATTGGCGAATGTCATTTCATGGCCGGCTGCTAATTTTGTCCTGAACAAATGGCTTCAAAACTTTGCTTATCATATTGATATAAGACTTACTGTTTATATTTTTAGTGCTGTCCTTGCCCTGGCTATCGCATTTGCAACCATCTTCGGACAAGCAATGAGGGCATCTCTGGCGAATCCGGCTAATAGTTTGCGGGACGAATAAGTTCATGGGTGCTTTTCAGAGATATCCTTCAGATAAACAGGAAATTCTCCAATTTAGCAATTGAAAAAGTGGGAAATTATGAATACAAAGGAAGAAAAGTAACGTGCTGGATTACTAATAATCATCTTCTTCTTCACTACAATTCACTGAATTGTCAGACAACTCCCGGGAATCAAGCTCCTCCAGTTCTTCATAGATAGAGTAATCCCTGTTTGATTTATCTTTCCTGGGATCCTTTATTTTTTTCTCCCGGAATTCATTGTCTCTATCTTTTCTTTTCGATTTTCTGAAAGATCGTTTGTTTTTCATAAATAATAAAAATTTCAATGATTATCAAAAAATAGTATTCCATCTCTTTTCATTCCGTTTCTTCCAGTCACCCTGGTGGTAAACATAGCTTGCAATTAATGGGAGCACCGTGGTAGCTTCAGCAAAAACCATCTGCTCAAACTGATTATCCACTTTCCCCCAGGAGGATGCTTCCTGGAGTGTAGAACCAGAACATCCGCCATCCCGTTGATCTGCGACCGTTATTTGTACGGCGTATTTGTGCATGGGTGAGAATTCTCCAAGCAACTCAGCACAAATGACGATATCCTGAGCAAAATTCTTCGGTACACTTCCTCCAATCATAAACAATCCGGTGTTTTCAGAAGCCAGTTTAATCCGGGTTAATTCCCGTAAATCCCTTACAGAATCAATGGATACATGTTTTTTGGGGTTTTTCCACTGATGGACCAACAGTCCAAAACCGGCACTGCTGTCACTGAAGGCCGGACAAAAAACAGGAATACCTTTTCTGTATGCGGTTTCAACCAGCGATTCTTTTTTTACCGAATTCTTTTCCAGGTATCTTCCCATTTCGATAATGAATGCACGGGATGAATACACTCCCGGTTTAATGGAATCAGCAATGTCCTTAATGGTTGAATCACAGACCTGCAACTCATCTTCATCAATATAGGTATCATATATCCGATCAATGTAATGGTGTCTAAGCTCCTTATCCTTTATCCCGTTTTTCCCTTTGAAATGCTTGAATCCAAGGGCTTCAAAGAAGTCCATATCGACAATGGATGCTCCGGTTGCAACGATCACATCAACCATGTTGTTTTCAACCAGATCAACGTAGATCTGCATACAACCTCCTGCACTGGTGCTGCCGGAAAGGGTTAATATAATGGTAACATCTTTCTCCCTGATCATCCGGTTATACAGATCGGCTGCTATGGCTGTTTCCCTGGAAGAAAAAGACATTTCCCTCATGGAATGGATGATTGGACTGGCATCAAACGATTTGATGTCAATATGTTGTATGGGCTGGTTCAGGTAATCTCTTTTCTTCATGTTTTCTCAGGGTTGAAATTGATAGCTTAACATTTTATAGATCAGTTTAGCGGCAAGAAAATCCGGAGCTTTGTTCCGTTCATCGGGACAAAGTTCCACCACATCAAAACCCACTACATTTCGTTCAGAAATAACGTGCTTCATTAATTTCAGCAATGGATACCACCCCAATCCACCCGGTTCAGGTGTTCCGGTCGATGGCATAATGGATGGATCCAATCCATCGAGGTCAATGGTAATATAAACCGGATCAGTCAGTTGATGAACTACCCGTTCCATCCATGCTTCATCTCCCTCTATTTCATGTGCCCAGAAAACCCTCTTCTCATCCATTCCTGATTTCTCCTCAATATCCATACTTCGTATACCGACCTGTACAAACGGACATATTTCCTTAACCCGTGCCATGACACACGCATGGTTGTAAGGTGTTCCATCATACACATTTCTCAGATCAGCATGTGCGTCAATTTGCAACACGGACAATCCGGGAAATTTATGCTTGAAAGCTTTAATGGGACCCAGGCATACCGTATGTTCTCCACCGACCGTAACCAAAAATTTTTCCCCATTCACCCATGTTAACGAACGCTGAAACACCGCCTCTATCATCTCTTCCGGTAACTCGTATCCCTCAATCGGATCGTCTGTAAAAATTCCTTTCTTATAGGCTTCAAATCCTGTTTCAATATCATATAACTCAAGGTTTGCTGAAGCTTCTAATAGTGCCTTTGGTCCCTGAATGGCGCCTTTTATCCAGGTAGATGTTCCATCATAAGGTACCGGGAGAACAACAATTGATGCATTAATCCGGTTTGTAAACTGCTCCGGCAAATCTCCAAAATGATTCATGCCCGGGTTAGTTATGAATTATCGGGTAGTAGTATGATGTAAAACAGAGCGCAACCAGGGCAGTTCCAAATTTCTTTCTCGGAATAAAACTCTCTGACAGCACTTCAATATCTTTCATCTCATATTGATCTGAGTAACCGTTGATGTAAAGCTCCTCCAGGCTGGCACCCAATCTATACCTCAACTCCTGCTGATCATAATTTCCTGCATGCTCACATACCAGGCCTCCATACTTTTCATCGGTTTCCCTGTCAAACAGCCAGCCATAAATGATACCTGCAGTGGCCCTTTCTCCCTTGTTGGAATGACAGACAGACATGATCGATTCCATTACGGCCCCGTGGGTAAAATCTTCCCGTAATCCTGTTTTCTCAGCAATCCCCGGCAAAATGGAGGAATAGGTCATGATATTATACCGCTCAATATTGGCATTTCGTAATGCCAGATGATACGATCCGGCGTGAATAGTGATATCGCTCTCACCGGTCCCGCTTGTCTCAAAAAATTGCCAGGGAATTCGGTTTCCCACCCAGAATCCCCCGGGTTCATTTCTGTTTCTTTCTCTCGTAAATGTATATGGTAATGTTGTATTTTTCATGGTAACTGACCTTTACTAACTATACTATTTGATAACATAAAATCTGAATCCTTGATTTTGTAATCGGATCGAATGGATTAGTCCTTTCTTACCGAAAATAATTCAGGAGGATAAAACAAGGAGGATCAGTTATCAAATAACAATTTTAAACAGCTTGTAAAATAGCCGGTAACTAATAAAGTGTCGGAAAAAAGTTGGAGGAAGAGAGAATTTCTGATTCCAGTCAACCAAAAGACAAAGATGTGGATTCATTGTATGTAATGTTGCCAGATTTAAATCTCTCTTTCTATACCCGTAAATTTGAGCCGTTACATCCTTGTTGTCTTGTCTGACTGTATAAAATTTGAGATTTATCTACTCGATGTTATGTACCATAAAAAATGATTAAAATACAGTGCAATAATAAAAAAAAAATGAATTGCTAAGCATTTTCGTTATTTTTTTTCATTTTCTCACGGAAGGGAGCCCCGTACCGGATAAATGCAATTTGTGTGAAGGCCTTGTATAATGCGGTCCATGAAAGCATTTCACTCTGCATTACATCTGAACTGATCCGCCATATATTTATAGTTTATTATTCAATATTTAATGGAAGTATACTATTCTCGTGGTTTAAACTATTCACTTTTCCCGAAGGGATGCCTACGGCACAACTATTAACGTTTAACTTATTTCCTCTCCCTCTTCTTCTTCCCAAAAATAGTCTGGTTTCTTTGGTCCTTCCTGGCGGTAATAGAACGCCAGGAAAAGCCCTGCAATACTGCCCAGCATATGGGATTCCCAGGAAACTTTCTCATAAATCGGGAAAATACCCCATATCATTCCCCCATAAAGAAATACCACCAGGAGAGAGATGGCCATCAGGCTGATGTGATTCCGTATTATCCCGCTGAAAAAAAGAAAAGAGGCGAATCCATATACCAGTCCACTGGCACCGATATGGTAAGCGGGACGTCCTCCAAACCATACCCAGATACCTACCATTAAATAAGTGAGGAAAAAAACACGGAAAGCAACCCTGGAATAAAAATAGAAAATGGAAACACCGAGGATGAAGAGGGGAATTGAATTGTTTATGAGGTGTTTGTAATCAGCATGTACCAGTGGAGAGAGCAGAATACCTTTCAATCCTTTCACGCTCAGGGGATAGATCCCCCAGAACGCAAAATTCAAGTCCAATGTGGTTTCAACCAGTTTGATCATCCAAAGGAGCAGCAGGAAAAGCGCTGGAAAAACCATGCTGATGAAAAACCGCTTTTTTTCCAGTTGAACATCCTCCCGGACTTTGTTGCTTTCGTTACGCTCCGATTCACTCATGATCAATTTATCTCCAGTTCAATCAGGTAACCGTTGTGCTTTCTGATATTCAGTACATCTCCCCCTTCGAAGATCAAGTATTGCCCTTTTATTCCTCTGAGTATTCCGGAATAGTCCGGTTCTTTATCAAATCCAACGCTCTTAACCTTCTCCGGGAAAGTTTCCACCGGATAGTAAAATTCCCAAATCCGGTTATCCGAAAGCCTGTATTGAGCATAATCATCCGGAATCATTCCGGTGGCTTTCTCTTTTTCAACCAACAGATCAATGCTGGTATCCTGATAGTTCCTCAACATATCCCTCCAGTTGGTCCGGTCTGCAATATTCCTTTTCAAAGCAACTTCAATTTCCCCTGCAAGATGCCGGTTGGGGGTCTGGGCCAGAAGGATCGCCCGGTATGCACCCTGATCGATCCACCGTGTTGGCACCTGGGAAGCCCGGGTAACACCCACTTTCAAGCCGCTTGAAATTGCCAGATAGACATAATGATCCTGCAGACAATGTGTTTCAGACCACTCCATATCCCGGGAAATACCAAGATGTGCCTGGCATAACTCCGGCCGCAGAATACACTCATCCGTTTCAGGAATTGAAATGAAACAGGGATAGCAGTATCCCTGACCATACGATTTTTTCGTCCGTTTTCCACAGTGCATACAATATATTTCACCCGTAAAGATCAAGTGAACGTGTCTGTTCAACAGATCGTTCATCGGGATTGTATCATCCCCCATTGGTAAAAAATAATAGACGTGCAATGGGCCAGGTGGGGATTCCTGCCTGCCTTCCGAAATCATTTTTCTGATCACACCTGCTCTTTTCATGGTATGCTGCCGATTGTTGGATTACAATTTCCTGATGCAAACAGGATGAAAAAGGCAATTTCAATCATTTTATCAAAAATAACTAAAAAAAACAGAAAAAAATTTTCTAACTTATTTTATTGTTAATCAATTATATAGAAAAAATAAATAAAAATAATTAAATATTTTTAGTACTATGTATTGCATGGTACTTATTTTTTTATATATCTTTGTATTGGATATTACAATGTATTGAATAGTATTCTAAAAATAATAGTTCTATATGAATGCTCAAGAGATGAAAACAAGCGGATTATTTCTGATCGCCGGATTGCTGATTGGATTGACCATGTGGTTCACGTATGACCGTATAGAACAATCGATTCAGCAACATAAAGCGGAAAAGTACTTTGCTAAGCTTTATAATGAAGGGGGAAATGACCAGACCACGGGTCAGGGACATCCGGTTAAGTATGAGTCCATACGGATAACTGATCAAAACGGGAATCCGATCACTGTACCCTCGGAAACGGAGCGTATAGTACTCATTTACATCTGGGCCAGCTGGGACATTTCCTCTGTTGAAAACCTTCCTGCTCTTTCCCGCTTGTATGAAAGAAAAAAAGGAGAAGTTGATTTCTATCTCCTTACCGGAGAAGAACCTGCAAAGGTATTGCGGATCCTGAAAAACCAGAAGGTTGATCTACCCTGTTATTTTTTCACTCATCAGGATGACCTGCCTTGCTTTCTTCAGCAAACCGAGCTTCCGTATATCTGTATTATTCATCAGGGACAGGTACGGTGTGAGTATACGGGAACGGCACCCTGGGACAGCGATTCTATCATTCGCTTTATTGAGGAGCTTCAAAACGAACAAAAGAGATTAACAAACCTTTTACCCATTCAACGAATCGATGTGTTGAATGTAATAAACTTTAATTAACAGCATAACAGATGAAAAGAACACTGAGTATCAATTTAAGCGGATCGGTATTTAACATTGACGATGATGCCTACCGTCTGTTGAGTGATTACCTGAACCTGATTGAGAAGCATTTTGGCAATGAGGAGGAGAGCAAGGAGATCATTTCGGATATTGAAGCCAGAATTGCTGAATTGCTCAAGGAGCGGATTTCTGATTACAAACAAGTGATTGTCATCAGCGATGTGGAGGAGATCATTGAGATCATGGGGCAGCCGGAAGAGATTATCGATCCGGGCGATTCTGATCAATACAGCAGCAAGGAACGGTTTGGTCCGAGTGGTTACCGTAGGATGTATCGTGACCCCGATAACCGGATCCTTGGCGGAGTATGCGCCGGAATGG
>CAYZVJ010000084.1:11899-14150 GCA_964481765.1 uncultured Rikenellaceae bacterium
AGGATGTATCGTGACCCCGATAACCGGATCCTTGGCGGAGTATGCGCCGGAATGGGTGCTTACTGGGGTGCCGATCCCCTGATCATCCGCATCATTTTTGTCGTTGCTACCCTGATCTTTCTGTCCGGTGCAATTATTTACCTGATCCTGTGGGTCGTATTGCCCGAAGCGAAAACTACCGCTCAAAAGCTGGAAATGCGTGGAGAGCCGGTTACCATCTCAAACATCGGAAAAGCAGTAAAAGAGGAGTTTGAAAACATCAAGAAAAAAATGAACCTCTGATCCTGCACACTATATAAATGAAAGGTTGATATAAATTATATAAAGTCAAGAAAATGAACGTAGAAAATGCGAAAGCACAAATGAGAAAGGGGGTCCTGGAGTATTGCATTCTCCTGATCCTGTCAAAAAACTCCTGCTATGCTTCCGATATCATCAAGGGATTAAAGGAGGCAAAGGTGATCGTTGTTGAGGGGACGCTATACCCCCTGCTGACCCGGCAGAAAAATGCCGGACTGTTGAGCTACCGCTGGGAAGAATCCACACAGGGTCCTCCCCGGAAATATTATGAATTAACTGATTCGGGAAAAGAATTCCTGAAAGAGCTCGACTCCTCCTGGCAGGAACTGGTCGACGCCGTAAAAGTAATCCAGAATAAAAAATAGATAAAACCTGAAAAGATGAAAAAGTCAATAAAAATTAACCTGGCAGGGTTGGTTTTCCACATCGATGAAGATGCATACCAGAAACTGAAAGATTACCTGCATGCCATCACGGAACAATTCAAAGAGCTGGAGGAGGGTGAGGAGATCATCAACGATATTGAATCGAGAATTGCTGAACTCTTCCAGGAGTATATCGATGAAAACAAAGAGGTCATAACGATTGCAGATGTAGAGAAAATGATCGCCATCATGGGGGAACCCGAGGAGTATTTAAACGGTGAGGAATTCACCGAAGAAACCGTTAAAAAGAAAACCTACCGGCACAAAACGGCAAAACGACTCTACCGGGATCCGAATGATGCAATCCTTGGTGGAGTCTGCGGCGGATTGGGAGCCTATTTTGGTATTGATCCCCTCTGGTTCCGCCTTATCTTTATCTTTTTAACCCTGGGATACCTCTCCGGAGTACTCATCTACCTGATTCTATGGGTTGTTGTTCCCAGGGCTACCACCCATACCCAGAAACTGGAGATGCGCGGGGAACACATCACCATTAAGAACATTGAAAAGTCGGTAAAAAAGGAATACGAAAACGTGAAGGATAACCTCAAGAATGTGAAAAAAAGCAAAGGGTATCACCGAACCAGAAGTGCCATTCATGATGTTGTCGATCTGATCGGAGGAGTCCTCCTCGCTATCCTGAAAATCATTCTGATCATCATCGGTGTATCCTTTATTCTTGCCGGTTTTGCAGTACTTATCAGCTTCATTGGGATATTCTTCTTTAAACATTCCTTCTTTATTCCAACCCTCTTCGATACGGAAATCTTCTACTTCCCTGATTTCCTTCAACTGTTTGTCGACCCCGGAAATGTTCCACTGATCATCGTAGCCCTGTTGCTCACGGTCTGTATTCCCCTCATTGCCCTGATATACGGTGGTATAAAATTGATCTTTAGATTTAAAGCCAATGATAAGATAGTTGGCCTTACTGCATTTGTATTGTGGTTTTTAAGTGCTATAACATTATTTGCTTTTACCGTTGTGGAAGGAGTGAATTATACCGATTCAGCCCGCCTTACCAGCAGCTATCCCGTAACCGGTTTATCCGGTGACACACTCTACCTTGAACTGACCGAAAACTATCCTGACATAGGTTATCCCAATGATTTCCGGTTTGAGGTTGATGATGTGGAGATCATAGCAAGCCGGCAGGAAGATGTATTTTATTGCAAACCGACCTTTGATATTGAAATGAGTGAAACCGAAGCTCTGGCGCTTGACATAGAGCGCAGGTCACAGGGAAAAAGCCGCAGGCAAGCAGCTGAAAATGCCAGGACGTTGATGTACAACTGGGAATTGAAAGATTCTGTCTTATACCTGGATCAGTTTTTTCACCTGCCTGAAGGAGAAAAATGGAGAGCACCTGAAATGAACCTCACGCTGAAGATCCCGGTGGGGATGGTGGTTTACATCAGCGATGAGATGCATGAAATCATCTATGACATACGAAACACAGAGAATGTATGGGATTTTGACATGACAGGCAGAATGTGGATTATGACTGAAGAGGGTCTGAGCCCGTA
>CAYZVJ010000085.1:0-14098 GCA_964481765.1 uncultured Rikenellaceae bacterium
AACGAGCCAAACACATTACCTTCATCTATAACAACAACAGCGAAGGAATGAAATCCGGGGAAATGAGTCGCTTCCTGACCCAGCTAAAGTATAACGAGCCGTTCAAACCGGTTGAAAAAACAGTCGCATTTGATATCCGGATGGTGAATCCCGGGATCATTACCATCGAAAAGGATGAACGGATCATGAGTGAGATCCTCAACTATTCAGGCAGTACTGAAAGATCTCCCTATTTGTCCCCGAGTGGAATAAATACCTACCTGGATTGTCCGTTGAAATTCTACTATCGATACATCGCCGGTTTGAAAGAACCCGATGAGATATCGGAAGAGATCGATTTCCAGGTTTTCGGGAATATCCTTCATAAAGCTATCAGCCGGCTCTATTCGCCTTATAAGAACCGAATGCTAAAAGAAGACGATATAGAGAACCTGACTCGGGATCAGAAAAAAATCCGTTCTGCACTGGAACTATCGATCATGGAAGAATTCAGCAGATCAACAGCTATTGCTAAGAATCGGGATTTTGAAGGAAGGAACCTGGTTATTCTGGAGATCCTGGTAAAATACATTAACCGGATACTGACAGTGGACCGGAAGTTCCTGCCCCTGAAAATCCTCAACCTTGAAGAGATGTTTACCACCCGTTTGAAAACGACATACCTGGGGCAAACGATGGATATCCTGCTTGGAGGGACCATTGACCGGATAGACCAGAGGGGAAATACCATCAGAATAATTGATTATAAAACCGGAACAGGAGATGTAAGCTATACAGGGATGGAAGAGCTGTTTGAAAAAGGAGCTCCAAAACGGAACAATGCAGTTTTCCAGACCTTCCTCTATGCCCTGCTGGTCTCTGACAGGTTCCCGGATTATCCGGTTCAACCCGGATTATACTTTATCCGTGATATTTACAAGGAATCCTTTGATTATCATATCATTAGCAAGAAAACAGGAAGACCCGGTCAGGTAATCACGGACTTCCGTCAGCAAAAGGATGAGTTTTGTGACTACCTGAATGATCTTGTGGCAGAACTTGTTAATCCGGCAGTTCCATTTTCACAAGTTGAGGACGAAGCAATATGCGGTGTTTGTCCCTACCGGAAAATTTGTCACCGGTAAAATGCCATTGGTTTCTCCAGGACTTTGATTTTATTATATTTGTACAAAGGTTAATATCAATACTGCATGATCCTGGATTATCCCTATTTCAAGGTAGAGATAAAGAATAGTAAATTCTCTTCTGATGCAGGAGTAGTTTTTCCGAAAACTGCAATCGTGTCGTTCCTGTTGGCAAATCAAATGGTTTCTTCGGTAGAACAGTATGGTTTTATTGAAACAGAAGAGATATACCGGATGATCGAGCAGGGTACACCCATCAACCTGGATAACTGCTATGTAAAAGATTTTTCCCTCTCCGCATACAGAACCCTGAATAAGCTGGAAAAGAAGGAATATGTTCCCATCCGGGAATTTACAGCACGTCATTCTTTCTTCGATTCCAAAACGGAAACCGATTTTTCGTATGCTGAATTTGGGGACGGGAATATCTGTTTTGATGATACCCAATTTGCCACCGGAAAAGTTGTATTCCATTTTGCAAAATTTGGACTTGGTGATGTAAGTTTCTCCCATGTTTACTTCCGTGATGGGGATATTGATTTTTCCAATTGCCATTTTGGAGGAGGTGACTTCATCTTTAAAAATTCCATCATAAGTGAAGGTGTCAAGGATTTTCAATATGCTGATTTCGGAGAGGGCTCCATTATTTTTACCAATACAGAGTTCGGAGGTGGGGAAACCTCGTTCATCAATGCCAATTTCAGCACAGGAAATGTGAGTTTTAAAGTAGCACGGTTTGGGGACGGAAAAGTTGATTTTCATTTTGCAAAGTTTGGAGAAGGAGATATCTCTTTTGAACAGGTTGAATTTGGGAACAGCAAGGTGGATTTCCGGACCGTTGAATTCCATGACGGCAGGGTAAATTTCAACAGGGCAATCTTCGGTGATGGTGATGTAACCTTTGAAGGTGCTGATATCAGGAATGGAAAATTCAACTTCAAGAGAGTTATTCTGGGTGACGGGGTATTCAATTTTGAACTGGCTGAATTTGAGACAGCGGATGTTGTTTTCGACCGGACAAATTTCGGTAAGGGACCGGTTTCGTTTCATAACTCAAAATTCAGGCAGCTTTCATTACAGTCCTGCCACCTGGATCACTATACCGACCTGCGTGTTACCCGGTGTGAATTGATGGATCTTTCCGATACCATTGTCCGCGATATCATCGACCTGAAACCGTATGAGTTTGATGTTGGTGTTTCGGTTTTAAACCTGGCGGGCATGCGATTACTGGGAACCATCTATATCGACTGGAAAAACAACCGGGTCAAGCAGATCATTTCTGCTCAGACAAACACGAGCAATGCAGAGAAAGCCGAACAATTCCGGGTTCTGAAAGAGAACTTTAACCAGACTGGACAATATGGGGATGAGGACAGATCGTATGTGGAATTCAAACGGTATGAAGCCCGTTCGAAACTGGAAAACGTGTTGAAACAGAGCCGGTATAATGGACTATGGTATTATCCCTGGCACGGATTCAAATGGCTTGTTCTGGACCTTGCCGGACTTTATGCAACCGATCCGTTACGGGTGCTCATGTCCATGCTGGGCTGGTACGTTCTCTTTAGCCTGGTTTATTATGTTCTTTACCTGGCAGGAGTCTCACAAATCATTTCCAGCACAGGGTATGAGATAGAACCATTTGCCCGTGCGTTTTATCACAGTGCGATTACCTTCCTGACCATCGGTTATGGAGACCATTTTCCAACCGGTGCAGCACGCGTCGTCTCTTCCATTGAAGGCTTTGCAGGCATGTTCCTGATGGCATACTTTACGGTATCACTGGTAAGAAAAATCCTCAGATAAAAAAGTTTTACCTGGTTTTGTCTTTGTTTTCCATTGCGTTCAATGCACTGGTAAGTGTTTCGTCATCGGCGAGATAATAGTGACGCAATGATTTCAGATTTGAGTCAAGTTCGTAAATTAAGGGGATACCTGTCGGTATATTCAGCTTCAGGATTTCTTCGTCACTTATTTCATCCAAAAATTTGACCAGAGCCCGAAGGCTGTTGCCATGTGCTGTTATAAGTAGCCGTTTACCGGACAAAATCTTCCTGGAAATAGTTTCATTCCAATACTCGATTACTCTGTCAGCCGTGTCTTTCAAACATTCTGTCTTCGGCAGCCTGTTCTTCTCAATGGTTGCATATTTGTCCTGGTTGCCGGGAAAACGTTCATCTTCTTCTGTAACGGCTGGTGGTGATACGTCGTAACTTCTTCTCCAGATAAGAACTTGCTCTTCACCGTGCCTGGCTACCGTTTCAGCCTTGTTGAGGCCTTGTAGGGCTCCATAATGTCGTTCGTTTAATCTCCAGTCGCAAATAACCGGAATCCACATTTGATCCAGTTGGTCAAGTACAATCCAGAGCGTGCGTATGGCTCTTTTGAGAAACGAAGTGTAGGCAGCATCGAATGTAAAACCGGCCTTCCTGAGAGACTGCCCTGCGTTGCGTGCCTCGGTAATCCCTGCATCTGCCAGATCAACATCTTGCCACCCGGTAAACCGATTCTGCATGTTCCATTCGCTCAGACCGTGTCGAAGAAGCACAAGTTTGTACATGATTTACGTTTTTTTTTATGCAAATAAGACATAAATATTGAATAATTGTACTATGCGAAGCATTCTACCGGGTGCAGATTCCCGGATTACTCCAACTTACCATCCAGCCAGGAACGATAAAAAGTAAGAAAATGATTGATTTTTTCATGATAAATGCTGTTGTGGTTTTCGATACTGAGAATTCTGTCTGCCATGCCTCCCTGCCTGCCGGCAGGCACTACTCATCTCTCATCTTACCGAGGACCCAGCTTTGCCCTCCGTAGTTTTCTTCGACAGCCGAAATCTTGGTGAAGGCTGTAACGGAGGAGGGGTCCGATCACCCAGGACCAATCCATTATTCTCTCCCTCTCCCCATCACACAGTCTCATAGTCACATTGCCTCATTTATTAACTCTGTACCCTGTACTCCTTTGTCCGCCGGATCCGCCGAATGGCGGAGAAGGTGGATGAACCCTGAACCAATATCATTCCTCCTTCAGCAAACCCGGTCTCAATTTTCGTGTTCTTTCAACCGATTGCTCCATTCTCCACTTCTCAATCTCCCCGGCATGTCCGGAAATCAATACATCCGGCACTTTCCAGCCTTTAAAATCTGCTGGTCTGGTATATACGGGGGGAGCTAAAAGATTATCCTGGTATGAATCAGTCAGGGCAGAGGTTTCGTCAGAGATAACGCCTGGTATCAGACGAATGATGGAATCGGTAATAACTGCTGCAGCAAGTTCACCACCCGACATCACATAATCACCAATTGAGAGTTCCATGGTAATCAAATGATCACGAATCCGCTGATCTACCCCTTTATAATGACCGCATAGCAGAATAATATTTTTTAACAGTGATAATTTGTTTGCCGTTTTCTGGTCAAAAAGCTTCCCATCGGGAGAGGTATAAATCACCTCATCGTACGCCCTCTCTTTTGTTAATTTCGTCCAGAGTTTGTAAATCGGCTCAATTTTCATGACCATTCCTGCTCCTCCACCGAAGGGATAATCATCCACGCTTTTATGCCGGTCATTGGAATAATCCCTTAGGTTATGGATGACAATGTCAACCAGTCTTTTCTCTTTTGCCCGTTGGATAATGGAATGACTGAGTGGACCGGCAACGAGATCGGGTAATATGGTTATTATATCTATCCTCATCGGTTTTAAATCAAATGTAGTGACTAATTCCCAAATAAAAAACCAGGGATTTGAGTACAGACTTAAAACCCATTGCTACCGCAATTTGTTCTAAATTGCAGTAAAAAATTTGCTATTCGGCTCAGATTGTATATTTTCGTAATTTTGTATTCGCACCGCTTTCTTTGTAGTAGGATGATTAAATTGAGAATAATGATAGAAACTACATTGAATGATGATTCTGTTCATGATGAACAATTCGGGGATCCGCAACGGAACCTGAAAATAAGAAGAACCCTACAGACAACAGCGAGATGGCTGAAAAGAATGCTACTTCAGGAGATGTTGATAAGGCATCCCTGAGTCCGGAAAATGAAAACATTGCTTCTGATAAGCAGGAAGCAACCGCAAATTCGAAAGATGAAACCCTCCTTAGTCCGGAGGAAGATCATGCCGCGGTTGAGTCAGGTGAAACTGACTCCAGCAGTGAGGTTCAAACCCCACCCGAACAGACAGGAGATATGGGATCAGAAACGGATCCCGAACAAAAACCCGACCAGGAAGACCATCCTGTAGCTACACCAACCGATAAACATTCCGATTCACCACAGGAAGAAAGTGCCCTTTCTGAACCATCCGATATTAAAGAGGAGAAAGAGGATGAAGAGGATGAAGAGATTACCGTCAAGGAAGTTGACTATACAACCTTTTCCATTGATGAATTGGTGAATACCCTTACCATTTTGATCGCAGAACGGCCGGTACAGGAAATCAGGAACGATGTGGAAAACATTAAAATCAATTTCTATAAGAAACTTAAAATTGAATTAGAAAAAAAGAAGAAAGCTTTTCTTGCTGAGGGTGGTGATATTATCGATTTCATGCCGTTAGAGGATCCCCGTGAAATTCAGATAAAAGATCTGCTTGCTAAATACAGGAACCTTAAATCTTCTTATAACAAGGATCTTGAACTTCAGAAACAGAAAAACCTGGAGGAGAAATACCATATCATCGAGGAGATTAAAGACCTGATTAACAGGAAAGAATCGATCAATAAAACATTTCAGGAGTTCAGAGACCTTCAATCACGCTGGAGAGAGGTGGGTGTAGTACCGCAACAAACCCTCAAAGACCTGTGGAATACCTATCATCATCACGTTGAGAAATTTTATGATTATATTAAAATAAATAAGGAATTGCGCGACCTGGACCTGAAAAAAAACCAGGAAGTAAAAATAATACTTTGTGAAAGAGCCGAGGAACTGATGATGGAACCCTCCGCGGTGAATGCTTTTAAACGACTTCAAAAACTGCACGATCAATGGCGTGAAATCGGCCCTGTACCGCATGAGGTGAAGAATGAATTGTGGGAACGGTTCCGGGAGGCAACATCCAAAATCAACAAAAAACACCAGGAGTTCTATGAGGAACTGAAATCAACACAGAAAAAAAACCTGGAAGCTAAAAACCACCTGTGTGAACAGATTGAAGAGATTAATAAACAGGCTATTTCCTCCCATAAAGAATGGGATCAAAAATCAGGCGAAGTCATAGAGCTACAGAAAATCTGGAGAACGATCGGATATGCTCCGAAAAAAAGCAACAATAAAATATACCAGCGATTCCGGGAAGCCTGCGATACTTTTTTTGCCAATAAACGGGAATTTTATATCGAAAACAAAGAGGTCCAGAATAATAACATGCAGCAAAAAACTGAACTCTGCATCCAGGCTGAATCCCTTAAAAACAGCACAGAATGGCAGAAAACAACAGAAGACCTTATTCAACTGCAGAAAAAATGGAAGGAGATCGGACCGGTGCCCAGAAAACACTCCGGAAAAATATGGAAAAGATTTCGTTCAGCTTGCGATACATTCTTTCAGAAAAAATCTGAGTATTATGCACAGATTGACAATTCCTATGAAGATAACCTGAAACTGAAAAAAGAACTGATCAAGGAGATTGGTAAATTTAAGCCGGTTGAAAATATAGAGGAGAATTTTGACCAGTTGAATGATTACCAGCGCAGGTGGACAGAAATTGGATATGTCCCGTTCAAACATAAGGATGATATACTCCAGGAATACAGGGATACAATAAATAAGGCATTCGACAGCTTGAAAGTTGGTGAGAATCAAAAAAGCCTGCTGAAATACAAGAATAAACTGGTAAATATCAGGGAAAACCCGAAGGCCGAGATGAAAATTAAACAGGACCGGGAAAAATTTATGAATAAGATTAAACAGCTGGAAAATGATATCGTATTGTGGGAGAATAATATCGGGTTCTTTGCCAAATCAAAAAATGCCGATTCAATGATCCAAGAGGTACACCAGAAAATCAGTCGGGCAAAGAACTCCATTATTCTGCTGGAAGAGAAGATTCAATTGATCGATCAGTCTGATACGGATTGATAATATCAATGCAACGTATTAAATGACTCATTCAGGTGACACCTGGACCAAAAATTATTAAAACAATTGACATTGTCTTCAACTAAATTTATTTTTGTTACCGGAGGAGTTACTTCATCATTAGGTAAAGGAATTGTTTCATCATCACTGGCGAAACTGCTGCAAGCCCGTGGATATTCTGTCGGGATCCAAAAACTGGATCCTTATATTAACGTCGATCCGGGAACGTTGAATCCCTATGAACATGGAGAATGCTATGTTACAGAAGACGGTGCGGAAACCGACCTTGACCTTGGCCATTATGAGCGATTCCTGAATCTCCCGACATCACAGGAAAACAATGTCACTACCGGAACGGTTTACCAGGCAGTGATCGACAAGGAAAGAAGAGGGGACTACCTGGGTAAAACAGTCCAGGTTATCCCCCATATAACCGATGAGATTAAGTGGCGGATCAAACTGGTTGCTGAGAAAAACAAGTATGATGTCGTTATCACGGAGATCGGCGGAACCGTTGGAGATATTGAGTCCCTTCCCTATATTGAAGCGGTACGCCAGATGAAATGGGAGATGGGATCCTCCAATTGCCTGGTTATTCACCTTACACTGGTTCCTTTCCTGCCTGCTTCCGGTGAATTGAAAACAAAACCCACACAACATTCCGTTAAAGAACTGCTGGAAAATGGGATCCAGCCTGATATACTGGTGCTTCGCACACAAAAAGTCCTGACCGACGACATTCGGCAAAAAGTTGCTCTTTTCTGTAATGTTGACATCACTTCTGTTATTGAATCCATCGATGTCCAAACCATCTACGAGGTGCCGCTCTATATGCTGAAGGAGAAGCTTGATGTCACTGCCTTGAAGAAACTCAAATTGGCAGTGAGAAGAGAACCGGCCTTGAAAAAATGGAGAGAATTTATCTTCAAATTGAAAAATCCAAAAAAAGAAGTACGTATCGGATTGATTGGAAAGTATGTTGAGCTGCAGGATGCCTATAAATCAATCACTGAGTCATTTGTTCATGCCGGGGCGATGAATGAATGCAAAGTGGAACTGATCTTAATTCACTCCCAACAGATTACAGAGAAAAAGGTTTTTGAAAAATGCAAGGACCTGAAAGGGATCCTGGTGGCTCCGGGTTTCGGGAAACGGGGAATCGAGGGCAAAATAATAGCCGCCGGATATGCCAGAAAAAACAACATCCCTTTCCTGGGAATCTGCCTTGGAATGCAGTGTGCTGTGATCGAATATGCCAGAAACGTTCTGGGTTGGACTACTGCCAATTCAACGGAGATGAACAGTAAAACCGATTATCCGGTGATCGATCTGATGGAAGAGCAGAAGAATGTTGTGAATAAAGGCGGGACTATGAGACTCGGAGCCTATACATGCAGGCTGAAAAAAGGGAGTAATGCCTATGAAGCATATGGACTTCCGGAAGTGAGGGAGAGACACAGACACCGCTATGAGTTTAATGATAAATATTTACGTGATTTTGAAAAAGCCGGCATGAAAGCTACGGGAATCAATCCCGATACAAAACTGGTTGAAATCGTTGAAATACCAGGACATAAATGGTTTGTGGGTGTGCAGTTCCACCCGGAATACAGCAGTAGAGTGATAAATCCACATCCCCTGTTTGTTCAGTTTATCCGTAATGCACTGGATGAATAATGGGACCTGGAATAATATCCTTAAGCCTTTGAAAAGAACAACGAATAATGGATAAAAACACAATTATTGGAATCCTTCTGATTGGTGCCATCTTTATCGGATTTAGCTATTTTAATAATACCAGGCTAAACAAGGCATTTGATAAGGAGGTAGAAATAGCCGACTCTCTGTTTAATGCAGAAGATTATCAAAGTGCCAGGGGTTCTTATATGAAAGCCCTGCGAGTACGCCCAAATAAGCCTTACCCTGCATTAAGAATCAGTGAAATCGATAGTATTTTAGACATCTCCCGGATTAAGGCAGATACCGTTCAACAGGCTGAAGTTGCTGAACCGGCAATGAAACAACCGGTTTCTACTCCGGACAGGGTCCGGGATGCATTGAAACTCGATGAACAGGAAAGCCTCGGTGGAGTCTTTGACCAGGCTACTGTTGGTGAGACAGAGATGATTACACTGGAAAATAAACTGTTGAAACTGGACATTTCAACACTTGGGGGAAGGATCTATTCCGCACAATTAAAAAAGTATACTACCTACGATTCACTTCCATTAATCCTTTTTGACGGGGATTCAACCATCTTTGGATTTGAATTTTTTACCAGGGAAAACAGACCGGTTGAAACAAACAAACTCTATTTTATACCCCAGGGAAGCGAAAGGAATCTCGATGCATCAGAAACCGCGAAGTCAGTTGCCTTGCGACTGGTTTCGGAGCCCGGTAAATACATCGAATATATCTATACACTCAACCCTGGTGAGTATATGGTTGATCTCGATATTAACCTGGTTGAAATGACGGATATCATCCCCTCAAACCTGAATGCACTTGATTTGAATTGGGAAATTTACCTGCCTCAGCAGGAGAAAGGAAGACAAAACGAAGACTATTATACAACACTAAAGTATAAGTTCTTCCAGGGTGAAGTGGATGGCTTTAAGGTAAGATCGCAAAAAGAAGAAGAGGAAAATGAAATAACAACACGGGTAAAATGGATGGCGTTTAAAGACCAGTTCTTCTCTTCTGTGCTGATTGCCGATAGCTATTTCTCAAATGCCTATGTCCGATCCAGGAAACTGCCTGAGTCAGGAAACTATCTCAGGAATTTCAGGGCTGAAATGAGTGTCCCCTACGAGGGAGATAGTGATGAAGCAATCGGCTTCCGGTTTTACCTTGGCCCAAACCATTTCAATACCCTGAAAAAATATGATGTGCAACTCGAAGAGCTGATATTCCTTGGTCGAAATATCATACGGTGGATAAGCCAGTTTGTGATCATCCCAATCTTCAACTGGCTCAACAAATACATTGCCAACTATGGAGTCATTATCCTGCTGATGACCATAATCATCAAGATGGGTTTGTTCCCGTTGACCTGGAAATCCTATATGTCACAGGCAAAAATGAAAGTCCTCAAACCACAGGTCGATGAGATCAATACCCGATTTCCCAAGAAGGAAGATGCGATGAAAAAACAACAGGCAACGATGGCTCTCTATAAACGGGCCGGAGTGAGTCCGATGGGTGGGTGCCTGCCCATGATCCTCCAAATGCCCATCCTGTTTGCCATGTTCAGGTTTTTCCCCGCATCAATTGAATTGAGACAACAAAAATTCCTCTGGGCCGATGATCTTTCTACTTACGATTCCATCTTTGACCTTCCCTTTAAAATACCAATGTATGGAGACCATATAAGCCTCTTCACACTCCTCATGACGGTGTCTACCATAGTCACTATGAAAATTAATAGCCCCTCGGCATCCGGAAGCAGTCAAATGCCCGGAATGAAAGGAATGATGTATATTATGCCCATCATGTTTATGCTGATTCTGAATAATTTCTCCGCTGGTCTGACCTATTATTACTTCCTGGCAAACCTGATCACCTTTGGACAGAACCTGATCACCAAACAGTTTGTTGATGAAAGAGCCATCCTGAAGAGAATGGAAGAGAACAAAAAGAAACCTCAGAAAAAATCAAAATGGCAACAGCGGCTTGAATCAGCAGCAAAACAACGGGGCGTGCAACCCAAAAAAAGATAAGGGATTATTGCAATAGGCGGTTCATTTTGTTGATGAAGTGGTTGTACATCACGATGATTTTGCGGGTTATTCAACCAATGAACCAACAATGGATGGTACCGCAAGCCTGACCTATTACCTTATCTGCACTGGAAAGTATGGGACGGGAAAAATAATTGGTTTTACTCATATAACGAATTTCCATTCTAATACGTCGCAACCATGAAAAAAAGAGATTTTATCCGGATGGTGGGACTTGGAGCAGTAGGAATTACCATGGGAGCACCCCTCCTTAATGCATGCAGATCCCTTCAACGTACTCCCGACATGCCGGTGTGGGTCTGGATGTCTGCCCGGGGTGATTCATCCAGGCAGTGGAGAAACAAATTCAGAGAACTTGCCCGCCTTGGTGTCAGTGGAATACTGATGCAGGCTTCGGAAGAGCAATACCCGGAAATGGCCTTTCTGGCAAAATCAGCCGGACTGGAAATCCATGCATGGATTGTTGTGCTGAACCATCGTAACCGGGAAACCATGGAAAAACATCCGGAATGGTTTACCGTTAGCCGGGATGGCAGATCAACGGTCGAACATCAACCCTACGTTGATTATTATAGCTGGCTTTGTCCCTCCCGTGCTGAAGTTCGTGAATTTATTGCCGAACGCGTGAAAAGACTGGCAATGATTGACAATCTGGATGGAGTGCACCTCGATTATATCCGCCACTCCGATGTTATCCTTCCAATCGGGCTGTGGTCGAAATATGACCTTGTCCAGGATAAGGAGTACCCGGAGTTTGATTTCTGCTATTGTGATGTCTGCCGGGAACAGTTTAAAAAGCAGGAAGGGATCGATCCGATGGATTTAGAAGACCCATCCGGGCACCAGGCCTGGCTCCAGTTCAGGTACGACTCGGTGACCCGCCTGGTTAATGAATTGGCTGAGGTTACCAGGACTTACAGAAAAAAACTTACCGCAGCAGTATTTCCAACTCCGGAGATTGCCATGAGATTAGTAAGGCAGGAATGGCTTAAATGGAACCTTGATGCAGTCTATCCGATGATCTATCATAACTTTTATGAGGAGGATATTGCATGGATAAAAACCGCTACACGGGAAGGAACACGGGGACTGAATGGAAGAATCCCCCTGTACAGTGGCCTGTTTATTCCGGCACTCACCCCCGATAATATTGCACAGGCGGTTCAATATGCCATGGATGGAGGTGCGGCAGGTGTGACATTCTTTAATGAACAAGCCATGAACCGGAAATTCTGGAGAAACATTGTTTAGCCCTGAAGCAGTATGAATCTACCCGATCATAAGTGTTTAGTAAATGTTTTAAGCCTCGGTTCTCTCTTTGTTATGCTTCTGTTGATCGCATGTACAACGGGTAATGGAGAGCGGGGATCGCTGGAAAATAACGAAGAAGCGCTTGCCGGATTAGTTTTTGACCTGCCTGTGCAGCCAGAATCGTATGTGTGTTACCGGGTAAAAATAGCTCCGGTAATTGATGGTCTGATTAGTGAAGAAGCATGGAGCAGGGTGGATTGGACAAATCCGTTCGTGGATATTACAGGCAATAAGGAAAACAAGCCAACTCAACAAACACGTGTAAAAATGGTGTGGGATGATGATTGCTTCTATTTCGCTGCAGAACTGGAAGAGAAACATGTCTGGGCAACCCTCCGGCAGCGCGATACCGTAATCTATTATGATAACGATTTCGAGATCTTTATCGACCCTGATGGGGATACACATCTATATTATGAACTGGAGGTGAATGCGTTCGGTACAGCCTGGGATCTGTTGATGGCAAAACCTTACCGGGATGGCGGACCCGCCATATCCGGCTGGAATATCAGCGGACTGAAGGTTGGAGTAATGGTGGATGGAACCGTCAATGACCCTGAATCTGAGGACAGGAATTGGACCGTGGAGATTGCCATGCCATGGCAGACCCTGAAAGAGTGCTCACCCGGACGCCGAATGCCTTCCGATGGAGAACAGTGGAGAGTGAATTTTTCCCGGGTTGACTGGGAAATGGAAGTGATCGGCCGAGACTATGTAAAAAGAAAAGACCCGGGTACCGGAGAAACACTCCCACCAATGAACCGGGTCTGGTCACCACAGGAAAGAATCAATATGCATGCCCCGGAAACATGGGGATACGTACAGTTTTCCGATCATCTCGCAGGAGAAGAGCCGGTACCATTCCTTGCCGATAAGGATGAAGATGTCAAATGGGTGTTGAGAAGACTGTATCACCTGCAACGATCCCATTTTAAAAACCATGGGAAATATGCTGCTTCCCTCGAACATTTGGGATTGCAAGCTGAGAATTTCAACAAATACCCAACCCTGCCCGAATTCTCCACAACCCCTTCAATGTACCGGATATCAATGCCCGGATATACACCGGGAATAACCTGGCAAATCAATCAGGAGGGTAGGGTATGGAAATCAACAATGGCACAGTAAAAAAACATCAATTATTTGTAAAACTAATTAACTCAAGTTGCTACTTATTGTAATTATGCTAATATGACTATTATGAAGACGAAAGAACTTTTTTATGGGGTTATCCTGATAGGATTGTTTCTGCTTAATGTTTCCTTTTCTCCGGAAGCCAGTACAAAAAAATTCGATCCGACCGGTACCTGGAAGTATAGTGCCCCCGAGGCTCCCGAAGGATATACTGCAGGTGAATTAATTATTGGTAAGGAGGGCAAAGCCTATAGTGTGGTATTTGTACTGGATCAGTACCATCAGGCTACTGCCAGCGAAGTGGTCTATAAAAAGGAACGCCTGGAGTTTCAACTCTACCTGGAGGGTTACGTGGTGAAGATTAGCGGAACGTTTGAGGATGAAATTTTCACGGGAACAGCGAGCTACGCTGAAGGTGATATTGATTTTACCGCTGTGAGGAAAAAAGAAGAGAAAGAATAAAAAGCCTGAAAGGCTTTAATACAACAAAATTGAAGTATGATGAGAAAAAAGATAACCCTTTTCTTTATCGTTATGCTGGTGCTGGTTTCCTGCACCACAAAAAGGAATATCGACTATGTTAACCCGTTTATCGGCACCGGGGGGCACGGCCATACCTACCCGGGTCCAAGTATGCCTTTTGGTATGATGCAACTGGGTCCGGATACCCGATTGACAGGATGGGATG
>CAYZVJ010000086.1:0-9744 GCA_964481765.1 uncultured Rikenellaceae bacterium
TGCTGATCCCGCCATCCGTTCCAAACCACATGTATCCTTTTGAGTCTTTCAGCATAGCCCTCACCCGGTTGTGCAACAAGCCATCGTCTGTGGTAAGGCATTCAACAATTCCCTCTTCCAGGTCCTTGTTTTTCAGGTTGAATTTACATACTCCACCACCGAATGTTCCGAACCAGAGGTTACCCTGATTATCCTGGCCAATCGATCTGACAATGTCATTCGATAATCCGGAACTTACATCATAATTGGTAAATTCCTGACCATCAAACTTAGTCACTCCTTTGCCCTGTGTTCCAAACCAGAGATTCCCCTGGTCATCTTCAAATACACAACGTATGATGTTATGACCAAGTCCGTCTCCTACGGTATAGGTTTTAAAATTTTCTCCATCGAACACAGAAACACCTCCTCCTTCCGTGGCGATCCATAAGAACCCTTTGCTATCTTCAATCATTGAAAACACACCGGAACGGGGAAGCCCCTCTTCAATGGAATACCTCTTGAAATTATAGTGTTGAGAATGAACAAGATTCCAGGAAAAAAGAAGGATTGCCAGAATGAAACTTGATTTCTTTCTCATCTTTTCAGACGTTTACATCAGAACCTTAAAATTACACTTTTTTTAACGAAGCAACAAGAAGAGGTGTATTAACAGTAATCGAACAAGTAAACTAATGCTTGCTGAAATTTTTCCGGATAATTCTTCTTCTCTCTCTCAAACCCCGCAGTGAAAAATAGATAAGGATACCGCACAAAAAGAGCAGCAAAATGGCTGCAATGACGGAATTGATCGTTAATTCATAAAGGGCTGTTTGTATTACGATACCATTTACAGCACCGAAAATCATGAAAATTGCGATTCCCAGTACAATCGAGTCATAGATATTGGAAAGCCGGAGTGAAGTCCGGTACAGGGGAGATTTTTTAAATTGTTCAAACCGTTTCTTCGCCTGGTAAGCAGCCCTTGCCCTGGCTTTTTCACGTTCAAACCTTACCCATTCACGGTATTTTTCCTCCATGGCCTCTTTCGAGTAATACTGAGGCTGGGTCTTGAGATTTATCAGAAATTCATACGCCTCATTAACCTCGATAAATTTTTCATGGGCATTGGGATCTTTGCTTATATCCGGGTGATACATTTTTGCTTTAATCCGGTAAGCCCTCTTTATATCATCCAGATCAGCATCCTCCGGTAAACCAAGTATCCTGTAGTACTTAAATGCCATAACAAACGATTCGCTGTGTGCAAGATACTGAAATAATCAGGGATATGAAATGATCGATGTCCATTTGTAGCGCCGTTTTCCTTGAAAATGTTAATTTTATAATCAGGATGAAGCCATCATGAAAAAGACCATCACTTCGGAACGGATACCCATTAAGATGTGGCTGGATGAAATCGAGGAGGGTGCCCTGGAACAGGCAAAAAACCTGGCGAACCTGCCCTTTGCCTTTCGTCATGTTGTTATCCTGCCCGATTGCCATCAGGGATACGGAATGCCGATCGGTGGTGTACTGGCAACCCGGGAAATGGTTATTCCCAATGCGGTGGGGGTGGATATCGGATGTGGTATGTCTGCTGTTCGAACATCCCTGACACACATTGATAAAGCATTGATAAAGAAGGTTCTGAGTGGGATCAGAACCCTCATCCCACTCGGTTTTAATCATCATAAAAAACCACAGGACGTGAGCCTGATGCCCGAAATGCGTGAGGGCGACAAAATAGAGGATCTCCCGGTTGCCTGCATTGAGTTTGAGAGTGCACTTCATCAGCTCGGTACACTGGGTGGTGGCAACCATTTTATAGAGATCCAGATAGGAACAGACGGACAGATCTGGCTTATGGTGCATTCCGGTAGCAGAAACATTGGAAAAAAGGTTGCTGATCATTATAACCGGATGGCAAAAACACTGAATGAGAAATGGAATACCGGTTTATCAGCGCATAAACAACTGGCTTATTTTCCCATGAGCATTGAAGAAGGGATGACATACTGGAAAGAGATGGAGTATTGTGTCCGGTTCGCTTTTGCCAACAGGGAACTTATGATGAACCGGATAAGGGAAGTATGCCAGGATATCATTCCCGAACCGATCACCTTTGATCCGATGATCAATATTGCACACAATTATGCGGCACGTGAAATCCATTTTTCAACATCGGTGATTGTTCACAGGAAAGGAGCAACACAGGCAAAAAAAGGACAGGTTGGGATTATTCCCGGATCACAGGGGACCAGAAGCTATATCGTCAGGGGAAAGGGAAATCCGGAAAGTTTTGAAAGCTGCTCTCATGGCGCCGGAAGGGTGATGGGAAGGAAACAGGCCCAGCGACAACTGGACCTTCAGAAAGAGATAGAGTTCCTTGAAAAACAAAATATTGTCCATTCCATACGTACGGTCAGGGACCTGGATGAGGCTCCCTCTGCCTATAAAAAGATCGAAGAGGTGATGGAAAACCAGAAAGACCTTGTGGAACCCCTGGTGGAACTGACCCCACTGGCGGTGATAAAAGGATGAGATGGAGAAAGTTATAAGTTAAAAGTTAAATGTTAAAAGTTAAATGTTAAATGTGTAACAAATGCATGATCATTGTATGACCATCGAATGACCTACAAACCTGTATATTTAGAAGCTGCCCGAAACGGTGTGTTGCGGGAGAGGATCCGCATAGCCGGAGAAATGTTGCACGAGTGTACCCTTTGTCCCAGAAATTGCAGGGTAAACCGGAGAGAGAATGAGATGGGAACCTGTAACACCGGTTATCAGGCTGTTGTATCCAGTTATTCACCCCATTTTGGTGAAGAGTCTCCACTGGTTGGTTTCAGGGGATCGGGAACCATTTTTTTTACCCATTGCAATCTCCTCTGTATTTTCTGCCAGAACTTCGACATCAGCCATGATGGGATAGGACAGGAGGTTACAAGTGAAGACCTTGCAAATTTCATGGTACACCTGCAGGATATTGGTTGTCACAACATAAATTTTGTTACCCCATCGCATGTTGTGGCACAGATCCTTTCAGCGTTAGAAATAGCGATCAACAGTGGTTTACAGGTACCACTGGTCTTTAACACCAGTGCTTATGACACGGTTGAAACACTGAAACTTCTGGATGGGATCGTGGACATTTATATGCCCGATTTTAAATTTTGGGATCAGGAAACTGCCCGTCAGCTATGTACTGCACAGGATTATCCTGAACGGGCAAGAATGGCTGTAAAAGAGATGCACCGGCAGGTGGGAGATCTGCAAATTAATGATCTTGGCATTGCGGAACGCGGATTGCTGGTCAGACACCTGGTGATGCCGGACAAGCTCGCAGGAACCGGTGAAGTTATGCACTTTCTTGCCAGTGAGATCTCGGCAAATACCTATGTCAACATCATGCCCCAGTACCGGCCATGTGGAAGCGCATTCACCGTGGGTAGAATCGCACGAAGCATCACAAGAGAGGAGTATTACGAAGCGTTGGATGCAGCCAGGAAGGAGGGCATTACCCGGCTGGATGACAGGAATTGACGAACAGCATTAACCACAGAATATCAACAGGATTATGGATAGAATAAACGTTGGATTGGCTTCATTTGGCATGTCAGGCATGGTGTTTCATGCACCGTTCCTGACCACAAACCCGGGATTTCAACTGAGAAAAATTCTGGAGCGGACACCCAAAGGTTCGAAACGGATATTCCCTGAAGTAACGGTTGTAAAACGGTATGATGACCTGGTCAATGACCCGGAAATCGAGCTGATTGTAGTGAATACACCCGATCACACCCACTACGATCTTGCCCGAAAAGCATTGCTGGCCGGGAAACATGTGATCGTCGAAAAACCTTTTACCATTACCACTGAAGAGGGGAGTGATCTGATCGAACTGGTACGAAAGAAAAACCTGGTGCTGACGGTCTTCCAAAACCGGAGATGGGACGGTGATTTCCTGACAGTAAGCCGGGTTGTTAATGAGGGCCTGGTTGGACAACTGGTTGAGTTTGAATCCCATTTCGACCGGTTCAGAAATTATATCCAGGAGGGTATATGGAAAGAGGATCCCTCCCGTGGCACGGGTAATATTTATAATCTCGGATCTCACATGATTGACCAGGCATTGATGCTGTTTGGTATGCCGGAAGGTCTATATGCTGACCTGGAGATTCGGAGGGAAGGCTCCAAAGTGAATGATTATTATGACATCCACTTCTATTATTCCCGGTTCAAAGCCATCTTGAAAAGTTCCTACCTGGTGAGGGAACCGGGTCCGCGCTACCTGATCCATGGAACCATGGGTTCCTTTGTGAAACATGGGATTGACCCCCAGGAAGAGTTGTTGAAAAGTGGTGAGATCCCGGTCGGGGAAGACTGGGGGAGGGAGGATGAGGAATATTGGGGTATCCTGAATTCAGAGATCAGGGGAGAACCGGTGCGAAAGCAGATGGAAACCATCCCGGGAAATTACCATGCCTTTTATGATAACATGTATGACGCTATCCGGGAGGGGAAAGAGCTTGCCGTCAAACCGGAGGAGGCACTCAACGTGATACGGATCATTGAAGCGGCAATCCGGAGTAACAGGGACAAATGCATGGTCGGGCTCTGAAGTTATTTTTCTTGTTTGGTTATCCAATAACGTCAAACGGTAAGCGGTTACGATGCCCGTATCGAAGCTCGTTGATCGGTTTTCGTTGTTCGTCTTTCGGCTTTGAAAACGTTTCCGACAAACGACTGACGATACGGATTTCGTAACCGAATAACGACTAACGATTCTTTATTTATTGTTCGGAAGTAGAGGTGATCCTGCCCTCTTCATCCAGGTCAACGATCATACCGGGTTTCAGCAGTAAATCCTGGATCTCAACCTTTTTACCCACAGTGCATCTCTTCAGTTTCCCGGAAGGATAAAAGAAAACCGGGTTAACCATACCTTTCTGACAGGAGATCCCCTGAATCTCATGTTTTTTACTGAGGAAACAGCAGGCTATGTTGCCATTATCATGAAATGTAATGGTGATGTTACGGAATCCGCCATAAAGGGGTAAGTCATGGAGTGTTGTTTTTTCCCCAAACCAGCATTTTTCCAGTTTCTGGTTTTTTCTGAGAAAAAGTGTTGATCTCCTGGGGAAGAATATGCCGTTAACCGTGTCAGGGTCAGCAAGTGTAAATCGTCTCAATGATCCGTCTTCATAATAATGTAACCATTTTTTACAGGTAAATCCTTCAACAACTGCTTTTTCTTTGAGGTAACATTTTTCCAGTTGTCCTTTATAGTAATAGGAATCGGAGCCTTTCCTGATCACAAAGTCGTCCTGACCGTAGAGTGAAAGCTGGATTAAGCAAAGGATAATAAGGTTGGTGATAAATGGTTTAACGTTCATTTTTATTTTATTTTACGCAAAGCTAAACAATTCCGGCGAATCCCATAAAAGCCATGGCTAAGAGTCCGGCAACCACGAATGCAATCGGAACACCTTCCATTGCTTTGGGAAGATCCAGAAGATCGAGTTGTTCCCGTATACCTGAAAAAGTCACCAGTGCAAGGCCAAAACCAAGCGCATTTGCAGCTGAAAAGACAACACTCTCCAGCAGGTTATAATCATTCTGTACCGCCAGAATGGCAACTCCCAGTACAGCGCAGTTGGTGGTGATGAGTGGCAGGAATATTCCCAGGGCCTGATAGAGGGCGATGCTCACTTTTTTCAGGATTATTTCAACCATCTGAACCAGGGATGCGATAACCAGGATAAACATGATGGTTTGTAGGAATCCGATGCCGAACTTTTCCAATACATAGTGTTGGATCAGATAGGTAACAATGGTAGCGATGACCATCACAAAGGTGACTGCTCCTGTCATACCGATCGCTGTCTCCACTTTATTGGAAACACCAATAAAAGGGCATATCCCGAGGAATTTGGCAAGAACGATGTTGTTTACAAAGACAGCCGATATGATAATGATAATGTATTCCATACTTATTTTGTCAGGCTGATTTTTTATTGATTTTATTGATCAGTACGATCATATATCCCAGGGCAATAAATGCTCCCGGTGCCAGAACGAAAAGCAGGATACCGTCTCCGTTAATGAATTTAAGTCCGAAGATAGATCCTGCACCGAGGATCTCGCGAACACCTCCCAGGAGGATCAGTGCCATGGTAAATCCAAGACCCATTCCCAACCCATCGACAATAGCTGAGACCAGGTTATGCCGGGAAGCAAATGCTTCTGCTCTTCCCAGGATCAGGCAGTTGACAACAATCAGGGGTATAAACAGTCCCAGTTCATCAAACAGATCGGGCAGGTAAGCCTGCATACTCAGTTCAACAATGGTTACAAAAGAGGCAATAACCACAATAAAGGTCGGGATACGGACCTTATCGGGGATCCAGTGCCTGATCAGAGAGACCACGAGGTTAGAACCCACAAGTACAAAGGTCGTTGCCAATCCCATTCCCATGCCATTGATGGCCGAATTGGTAACACCAAGGGTTGGACAAAGCCCCAGGAACAGGACAAAAACGGCATTCTCTTTAAAGAACCCTTTTGTGAAGTTTTTCCATTGTGTCATTGTTTACCTCCTTCCATATAGGCGTTATATGCACGGATCACTGCATCACAGAAAGCCCTGGAGCTGACTGTTGAGGCAGTGATTGCCTGGACGTCTCCTCCGTCCTGAGTCACACCGATCGTGAAGTCCATTGGATCTTTTCCCTGAAACTGGAGGCTGAAACCGGATTTCTTTTTATCCATTTTATCTCCTAACCCGGGCGTTTCTTTGTGTTCAAGTACCGAAATATCATTAATGGTCCCGTCAGGTAATAAACCAACCATTAGTTTTATTTCCCCGCTGAATCCCTGTGTGGTGAATGTTTCCACGGCTGTACCAACCAGTTCACCGTTCATCGTTCCCGGATAAAAATAGAGGGTATCTCCATCTGTTGCCCTTTTGTATGAATCCGAGAGCGGGTTGTTATCATATTCCGGTAGCACATCCGTGATCGCTCGTGTTCGTTTAGCCAGCCTGGCAGCTTCAATAGGCTCTTTGGTCAGGGCATAGACAAATCCCAATGCTGACGAGGCCACCAGCGTAACGATGAACAGGGATAGTACCATGTTCCAGAATGTCGATTCGACTTTATTCATAATCAATCTTCTCTCCAACTCGTTTTGGCTTTACGTACCTGTTTATTAACGGCACAAATGCATTCATAATGAGGATAGCAAATGAGACGCCTTCCGGGTACGCTCCAAAAGCCCTGATCAATACGGTGATAATTCCGATTCCTATCCCAAAAATCCACATGCCTGCCGGGGTCATCGGTGATGTAACATAGTCAGTAGCCATGAATATGGCACCAAGCAATATGCCTCCGCTCAGGAGATGAAACAGGGGATCCGCGTTTTTTTCCGGGTTCACCAGCCATAATATGCCGGTAAACAGAACGATGGTCAGCATAATGGATATCGGGATATGCCAGGTTATGATTTTTTTTACCAGCAAATAGAGCATTCCCAGCAACAGGGCAATGGCCGCCATTTCACCGATTGATCCGCCGATGTGACCATAAAACAGGTCCTTATAGCCGGGCAGTTTTTCCATAATTTGTGACATCTGATCACCGTTGCGAAGACCTTCCTTCAAAATTCCCAAAGGCGTGGCGCCTGTAACTGCATCCGCATAACCGGTTTTGAATCCCAGTGGCAGGGGCCAGGTGGTCATCTGAACAGGAAACGAGATCATCAGAAACACCCTCCCAACAAGTGCGGGATTAAACGGATTGTTACCCAATCCGCCAAAGGTCATTTTTCCAACTCCGATGGAAACAACAGCACCAAGAATGATAATCCAGGCAGGCAGGTTGCCTGGAAGGTTGAATGCCAGCAGAAGTCCGGTAACAATTGCCGATCCGTCGGTGATGGTTAGATTCCCTTTCAACAGGAATTTTTGGATCAGGAATTCGGTGGTCAGACAGCTGATCACTGACACCAGGGTAACGATAATGGCTCCCCATCCGAAATAATATACAGAACAGAATAAGGCAGGAGTCAGTGCGATGATCACCCCAAGCATGATCTTTTTTACGGATTGTTCTCCAAATACGTGAGGTGAAGGTGCTACGGTAATTAACTTACTCATGTTCTTATACCTGTTTCTTATTCAAGGATTTATCCGCGTAACATTCGTTACCGGCGATCAATTCTTCCGTGTACTGATAATTTTCCCAACGGTTGTTTTGCCCAATCTGATATAATCCAGTAACGGTCTGTTCGAGGGGCAGATATAGGAACAGGAGCCGCACTCGATACAGCCCATAATGTTGTTCATTTCCAGATTTTCCAGCATCTCTTTCTGCGTCATGGCCATCAGCAGGTATGGTTCAAGCCCCTGCGGACAGACAGAAATGCATTTTGCACACCGGATACAGGGCTGGATATTTTTCCTTCTAGATTGGTTCTCCGGTATGATCAGGATACCGGTTGTTCCCTTAACAACCGGTACATTGGTATTGGACAATGCTTTACCCATCATCGGTCCCCCTGAGATGATCTTGCCTGTATCCTCGGGAAGGCCCCCGACAGCTTCAATTAATTTTGAGACAGGAGTTCCAATCCTGACCAGATAGTTCGAGGGATTCTGCACATTATATCCGGTAACCGTTACAACCCGTTCAATCAACGGTTTATTTTTCTGAATGGCTTCATATACAGCAAATGTAGTTCCAACATTGTTAACGATTGCCCCCACATCATTGGGCAATCCTCTTGCAGGGACCTCCCTGTTGATCAGCGCTTTGATCAGCTGTTTTTCACCACCTTGCGGGTATTTTACTTTCAAGGCATGAACAGAAATATCCGGCTCGCCTTCAAGGATTTGATTAAACTGTTTTATCGCATCCGGCTTATTATTTTCAATGCCGATCATTCCCCGACCCACTCCCAGGACTTTCATTAATAGTTTTATCCCAACTACTATTTCAGGGCCCTTCTCCAGCATCAACCGGTGATCGGCAGTAAGGTATGGTTCGCATTCCACACCGTTGATGATCAGCGTATCCACTTTTTTACCACGTGGTAATGAGAGTTTTACGTGCGATGGGAAAGTTGCACCACCCAGGCCAACAATACCGCTTTCCATTATTTTTTTCCGGATCTCTTCCGGGGAAGCAGTGATGACAGGATTAATTTCCGGTGAACGATCAATGCCATTCATCCATTCATCACCTTCCGCTTTAATAATAATTGTGGTGCGTTTATATCCGCTGCTGTCAGGCACCAGATCAATCTTTTGAACTTTTCCTGAAACAGATGAATGGATGTTTGCAGAGACAAAACCGTGGAGCGAAGCGATTAACTGCCCTGTTTTTACGACATCACCCTTTTCTACCTTAGCTTCTGCCGGAGCACCCAGATGCTGGGATATTGGAATATAAACCTGGTCCGGCAGGGGTAAGACCCGGATCTGCGCACCGGCTGATAATTTATTCTCCGGCGGATGGACACCTCCCTTCTTAAATGTTTTCAATGCTTCCATTCAATCCATCGCTATTATTTCTTAAACACATTTTTTGCACCTGCACTCCCGTCTGCCATCTCTTCATTTTCATCCGTTTTCCCGGATTGCTCAACGTTCGTTTTCCTGGGGGGAAAATTGATCTCCAGAATGGCATTTGTTGGACATTCCGGAACACATTTGCGGCAAAGCTTGCATTTTTCAGAATCAATGTATGCCAGGTTTGATTC
>CAYZVJ010000086.1:9844-14096 GCA_964481765.1 uncultured Rikenellaceae bacterium
CACATTTGCGGCAAAGCTTGCATTTTTCAGAATCAATGTATGCCAGGTTTGATTCCATTACAATTGCATCATGCGGACAAACTTTAAAACATTTTTTACATCCTATGCAGGCAACCTCACAGTATTTGCGAGCTACACCACCCTTTTCCTCATTGATACATGAAACATAGATCTTCCGGTCCTTCCTGGCTTTCTTTCTCAATTCAATGATATCCCTGGGACAGGCCTCAACGCAGGCACCGCAGGCAATGCAATTATCATCGATCACAACAGGTAAACCGGTATCGGCATCCATATACATTGCATCATAATCACAAGCTTCCACACATTCGCCTAAACTGAGGCATCCATAAGGACAGTCGGTATCACCGGTGTAGAGTGCAGATGCAATGGAACAGGACACTGCTCCATCATAAAAATTAGTCCGGGGCCTGTGTTCAAATGATCCGGAACAGAGAACGACAGCAACAAGCGGATCAGCTGTAACCGGGTCCTTGCCCAGGACAGATGCTACCTTCTCCATTGTTTCATTGCCACCAACAGGACAGAAGTATCCTTCCAGGCTATCTGCTCCAACCAATGCTTCTGCAAAATTCCTGCATCCGGGATATCCACATCCACCGCAGTTTGCAGCCGGCAAGACATCCTCTACCATATCGATCCTGGGATCTTCAAAGACCCTGAATCTCCGTGCAACAATATACAGTATGACGGCAGCTACAGCACCAACTGCACTCAATGAAATGATCGTATAGAGTATTACTGCGGACATCTATTCCAATTTTCTGATAGTAAATGAAAATTCCCTCCTGATCTTTTTTCTAAAAAAGTAAATGATCAAATAATAGGGGAGTAGCAGTGCGAGGGAATATATACCTGCAAGGGCTTCATTATCGAACAATGAGGTGAATAACACCAGGGAAAAAAGAACAATCAGAAAGGGAAGAAGGTATCCGAGAAGGAGTGCCTTGTAGCCGAGTGATTGTTTTAAGACAACCATCACTTTTTCACCCGGCTTGACGTTTCCGTCATGAATGACATCAACTGATTTTTCTTCCATTCCGGCAATGGAGCAAACTCCCTTTGCATGACAGGTGCTACATGCAGACTGAGCCGGGAAAACAATACGGGCGTTGGATCCTTCAATATGCTGTATGACTCCCGGGTGTTCTATTGACTTCACGGTGTGCCTCTTCTTTGCCATCTGATTATTGTGCGCAAATTTAACCATGTTAATAAACTTTCGAACTGCTTATCAGCAGATTTTTATCTGCAAACGTTAATTATCTTCATCCATCAGGAGGTTAACTTATTGCGCTCCAGTCGAATTTTCGTTTGGTAAGCTTATGAATTTGTTTAACCAGGAGTTGGTTTTTTGCTTCAGTAAGCAGTGGATCCTTTTCAAGGATTCGGTCGGCTACATCTCTGGCGTATTGCAGTATTTGTCCATCCTGTCCCAGGTTAGCAATTTTCAGATCAAAGGGAATTCCGCTTTGCTGGGTTCCTTCGAGATCACCTGGCCCCCTTAATTTAAGATCCATTTCCGCAATTTCGAAACCATCATTGGTGTTAACCATGGTTTCGATTCTTTTCCTTGCCTCAGCAGTAAGTTTCATTGAGCTCATCAGGATGCAATAGGATTGAGCAGCTCCTCGTCCTACTCTTCCGCGCAATTGATGCAACTGTGACAATCCGAATCGTTCGGCACTCTCGATTACCATGACTGTTGCATTGGGAATATCCACCCCGACTTCAATGACGGTAGTAGCTACCATAATGTGTGTTTGCCCTGAAATAAAATAGTTCATCGCGATCTCCTTTTCTTCGGATTTCATCCTTCCATGGACAATACTGACAGCATATTTTGGTGGGGGGAAATCCCGTATGATGCTTTCATACCCATCTTCCAGGTCTTTGTAGTCCATTTTTTCAGACTCCTTGATCAGTGGATAAACAATATAAACCTGTCTTCCTTCCCTGATCTGTTCTTTCAGGAAGCCAAAAAGACGCAACCGTTTCGAGTCATAATAGTGAACCGTTTTGATCGGTTTTCGGCCAGGTGGCATTTCATCGATCACAGACACCTCAAGATCCCCATAAAGTGTCATGGCAAGGGTTCTTGGAATTGGTGTAGCTGTCATGATCAGGACGTGTGGGGGTCGGGGATTTTTTTTCCACAGTTTTGCGCGTTGGGCTACACCAAAACGATGCTGTTCATCAATAATGACCAGCCCCAGGTTGTTAAAGATCACGGTTTCTTCAATTAAAGCATGTGTTCCGATCAATAGTTGCAATGCTCCTGATTGAAGATCTTTATGAATGATGTTTCGTTCTGCCTTCTTGGTTGACCCTGTCAACAGGGCGATCCGTATGTCAATGCCCTTCAGGAATCGGGCGATTGTCTGAAAATGCTGCTGAGCAAGGATCTCAGTGGGTGCCATCAGACAGGATTGATACCGGTTGTCAAGCGCTATCAGCATAGTCATCAGGGCCACCAATGTTTTTCCACTCCCGACGTCACCCTGAAGCAGCCTGTTCATTTGCTTCCCGGAACCAACATCACTCCGGATTTCCTTTAACACCCGCTTCTGGGCATTCGTCAGTTCAAACGAAAGATTTTTATGGTAGAAGTTGTTGAAATAGTCACCCACTTTGATGAAGTGATGCCCCTGAAACCTGGCTTTCCTGAAATTTTTTTGCTTCAGTAAATTGAGTTGTATGTAAAAGAGTTCTTCAAATTTAAGTCGTGACTGTGATTGTTTAAGCAGCTTTGTGTTTTGAGGAAAATGAATGTTAACCAGGGATTCTTCAAGTGGGAGCAGATTCAACTCACCAATCAGGTATGCCGGCAGAGTCTCGGATATTTTTCCATCTATCAACTGTATCAGGTTCGCTTGTAGCTTATGTATAACCCTGGAAGTGATGTAGTTATTCTTTAATTTTTCCGTTGTGTTATAAAACGCCTGAAGCGCAGAATAATGTATTTCTTCCAGTTTACCTGCATCTTCTATCTCAGGATGAATGAGGTTAACCTTATTGCTGAACAGAGTGGGTTTTCCGAAAACGACATACTCTTGCCCGGTTTTCAGACTTTTTTGGATCCATGATAATCCTTTGAACCATATCAGTTCTATTGCCCCGGTTTCATCTGCAAAACTGGCAATCAGCCGTTTTGCCCTGCCTCCTCCTGATAACCTGAAACCGGTTATTTGACCACGAATCTGGATATAGGGCAAATTGCCGTGAACTTCTTTAATCCTGTAAAACTTTGTGCGGTCAACGTACTTGTATGGGAAATAATAGACCAGATCTTCCAGGGTATGAATGTTTAATTCCTTCCCCAGAAGTTGAGCACGTTTTGGTCCTACTCCCTTCAGATATTTTATTTCCTGATTAAGAAATTCTCCCATATTAGCTGAATATAAATGTAGAAAAAAACTTCGAAAGCATTATACACATTCGTGATAAGTACTTCTTCAATGTATTATCTCAGATACCTCATAACAAAAATTGCTACTTTTAGGGTGTAAAAGGATCCAGGGGAATGAGTTTCAGGAGAATGCTATATCGCTCTTTTTCACTTCTTACCTACCTGCTGATCAGCCGGCACGGAAGGGGGCATGGAATCCATTCACCCTTCGTGTATGAATTTATAACAGAAGTGCTTCGAAACAGAGCTGTATCTCCGGAACTGGAGCGCATTGAAAAGATCCGCACTTCTCTCCGAAAGTCTGATGTATTCATTCGGGTGGATGACTTTGGCTCTGGTGGACAGGGAGATGTTCAGAAAAGAAAAGCTGTTTCCCGGATTGCAGTAACTGCTTCCACCCGGTGTAAATATGGCAGGTTACTATACCGGATTTCCCGTTACTATAAACCGAAAAAGATGCTGGAACTGGGTACTTCACTGGGATTTGGATCCATGTATCTCGGAATGGCGAATCCACATTCTGAATTAATCACCGTTGATGGATGTGGGGCATGCTCAGTAATTGCAGCAGGGAATTTCAGGAAACTGGGACTTGATAACATCAGGATACGGAATGGTACGTTTGATAATATCCTGGCTGCATTATTGAAAGAGCTGCATTGGATCGACCTGGTTTATTTCGATGGCGATCACAGAAAGGATCGGTTGTTACACTATTTCGAAACAGCGTTACTCTATGTACGTAACGAATCGATCTTTATAGTGGATGATATTCACTGGTCGGCGGAGATGGAGCAGGCATGGGAACAGATCAAAAAACAT
>CAYZVJ010000087.1:0-3636 GCA_964481765.1 uncultured Rikenellaceae bacterium
TGGCAGGATCAGAGGTGGCTGATGAACTGATCCGCATCATGCATTCCGATCCGCTGGGAAAAGAGAGTGCCATTATCGGGGAGGTTGTCCAGGACCACCCCGGTCAGGTTGTCCTGCAAACCGAAGTGGGAGGGAGGCGGATCATCGATATGCTGGCAGGAGAACAATTGCCCAGGATCTGTTGAACGTTTAACCTACAACCTCCAACGTTCAACATCCAAAAAAAGAACAGAAAATTTTTTTGTCCCCCTTTGTGCCAAAAGTGTGCCTATGGCATAATGTCAGCAGTTAAACAACTAAAAATATACACCAGGTTCAGAGCGGGTGGTATATCAATTATTTACAGGCCCCGTAGGGGTCAGACGTTGGTAGTCCGCTACTGATGCCCATATCCATACTCATCATAGAACTGCTTCAGGGTGGCCGACAGCTCCTCGAAAGCAATGTATTGCTTGGTGCAGTCTTTCCTGGAACAGAAGATCACTTTTCCTCCCTTAATCACTTTCAGCGATAACATCGGGGCACCACACTCTTCGCATTCGTCTTTACTGATGAGCGATTCGTCGCAATGCGGACAGAAAAACGAAACAATCTCCTTCTCTTCTATATCCAGTTTTGTTTCGTGGTCGTGACAACCGTAAATCGCACAGAGACGAATGGTTCCTTCTTCCCCCTTTGCTGTTTTTCCCTTTAACCGGATACTGGGCTTATCATTGATTTTGTGATATGGATCAGTTAACACCTTTCCACAGTGTGGACACTTGACATTGAATGAGAATAGATGTTCCATAATGATCAGTCTTTGTTTTTAGGTAATATGCTTCTTCCGGATTTCCGGTTATATAAAATTACAACCGATTACCCGGAATAGCAATGACTAAGATCGATAAAATTTTAGAATTATGAAATAAATTATAGATTTGCTGCAAATCATCCTTCAGGATAATCTATCGGAGTCATGCATGAACTCTCAATTGCCATGAGCATTATTGAAATTGCTGATGAATATGCAATGAAATCGAATGCATCCGTTGTTAAGGAGATCGAGATTGAGGTGGGCGAGCTTTCCGGTGTTGTCCTGGATGCCCTTGAGTTTGCCATGGAGGTGGCTGTAAAGAATACAATCCTTGAACAAGCAACGTGCCGCTATATCCGCATTCCCGGAGTTGCCCGCTGCAGGAAATGCGGACATGAATTTACCACCGGCGACCTGCACACACCCTGCCCGAAGTGTAACTCGTTTGAGCAGGAGCTGATCAGCGGCAGGGAGCTGCGGGTCAAATCCCTGATGGTGGACTGATTCCGTTTATTTTATTATTTTGCACCGGTATATCTTCAACAATCAATGGACCAGCCACAGGATAGCACAACATGGACCAGCAGTGATGCTTTGTGTACCGATCTGCCAACCACACCAAAGCCTGATCTTGGTAAGGTACTGGTAACCGGTGCTACGGGGTATATCGGGGGACGGCTTGTTCCCGAGTTGCTGGCCAGGGGTTATTCAGTCCGCGTAATGGTGCGGGCGGATTCTGAAGAGTACCTGGAACGCTGGCCCGGTGCTGAAGTGGTTGCAGCCGATGCCCTGGATATTGTCCAGTTGAGGGAAGCCATGAAGGGTGTTGAGGTTGCCTACTACCTTATTCATTCCATGTTGCTGGGACGCCGGGAATTCGAACTGGCGGATATTGAAGCGGCGAAGAACTTCAGAAAGGCAGCGGAAGAGAAGAACCTTAAACGGATCATTTACCTTGGCGGTCTGGGGAACATTCAAACCAACCTTTCAAATCACCTGAAAAGCAGGATGAAGGTTGCCGAGGAACTATCCGCCGGGAAGATCCCGGTGACCATCCTTCGGGCAGCCATCATCATCGGTTCGGGTAGTGCCTCGTTTGAGATCATCGAACATCTGGTCCGGAAAACCCCAATTTTCTTCAATCCCCACTGGGCACGAACAAGGTGCCAGCCGATCGGTTTGCGGGATGTGATCAAGTACCTGGTAGGAGTACTTGAAACGGATGAGACGATTGGCGAGGTGTATGATATTGGCGGAACGGATATCCTGACGTATGAAGAGATGATGAAGGTACTGGCAAAACTCCTGGGCAAGAAAAGACTATTCTTTTTCTCACCATTCTCCAGTATTCGTTTTTACAGTTACGTGGCAAGCCTGATCACTCCTGTTCCGGCTCAGGTGATTTCCTGTTTAATGGAGGGGACACGGAATGAGGTGATCTGTCAGAATGATGATATCCGGAAAGTGATCCCATTCCGGTTGTTGCCGTATAAGGAATCATTGTTACGGGCAATGTCCAGGGAGGATCACGATAAGATTGCAACCCGGTGGTCGGATGCCTATCCACCGGCACATGAGCTGGCCATCAAACTGTCCGAACTGGAAACCCCTCCCCGTTTTATCAGTACATATGCATTACGCTCTACAAAAAGTAAATCAGCGCTCTTTCAATCCATCTGCCTGATCGGTGGAAGGGAGGGTTGGTTCAACAGCAACTGGATGTGGCGGCTTCGAGGAATGCTGGACCGCATCCTGATGGGAGTGGGAACTTCCCGGGGTAGAAGAAGCAGCTATTATCTGCGGATCAATGACGTGATCGATTTCTGGAGAGTGGAGGACCTGAAACAGGATCAGTGTTTACTGCTGAGGGCAGAAATGAAAGTGCCGGGAAAAGCATGGCTCAAATTCCAGGTAGTCCCGGAAAAGGAGAAAAATATCCTGTCCGTGACCGCCTATTTCGAGCCGAAAGGAACATGGGGAAAAATCTACTGGTACACCTTCCTCCCTTTTCATTATTATATTTTCAGAGACCTGGTGAAACAGCTGGAAAGAAGAAGCAAGTGAATTCAGAATAATGAATATCGAATGATGATTTTTATTTATTTCATTTCGTAATTCTTCATTCGTTAATCATTATTCAATATTCAATTCCTTTCTGATGATTATCCGTTACCCTTACCATGCTCTCTCCTCAACCATCCATACCATTCCTCCATCCCCTCACCGGTCTTAACGGAAAGTTCGATGAATTCAAGATTTGGATTGACCCGGAGGGCATATTCCTTCACCTTTTCCAATTCAAAATCGACATAGGGAAGAAGGTCAATCTTATTGATGATGCATGTATCTGAGGTGTTGAACATGCTGGGGTATTTCAACGGTTTGTCATCCCCTTCCGTCACGCTGATAATAACCACCCGCCTGGTTTCTCCCAGGTCAAACAGCGCAGGACAAATCAGGTTTCCCACGTTTTCAATCATCAGGAGTGAGTGCTCTGCAACCTCCAATTGTTTTACCGCCTGGTTTACCATCTCGGCATCGAGGTGGCACCCTTCACCGGTATTCACCTGGATCACCGGTGCTTCGGTGGCTTTGATCCGGTAAGCATCCTGCATGGTTTGCTGGTCACCCTCAATGACAGATATGGAAAAGTCCTGCCTGGTATCCCGGATTGTCCGTTCAAGAAGTGTTGTTTTTCCCGAGCCCGGTGAACTTACCAGGTTAAGAGCCGTTATCCCTTTGGCTTCGAAAAATCCCCTGTTCCGTTCAGCGATCAGGTTATTTTTTTGCAGAATATCCTGTCCCACATCGATCAAACTTCCATGAGAATGGTCATGATC
>CAYZVJ010000087.1:3736-14071 GCA_964481765.1 uncultured Rikenellaceae bacterium
TGCTACGATGGACATTCCCATACCGGTTCCTTCCTCTTCTGATTTTCTTGCATTGGTAGCCCGGTAGAATTCGTCAAATATCTGCTCCTGTTCCCCTTCGGGTATTCCTATTCCCGTGTCGGTAATCTCAATGTGGATCTCATTTCCTTTCCGGATTGCCTTCAGGGAGACTGAACCGTTTTTTTGTGTGTACTTTATGGCATTGCTGAGCAGGTTCGTGAACACTTCCTCCATGGAGAACGCACTGCCAAAAAAGAGATCAATCTCGGGTGAAATGTCCGTTCTGAAATCAATCGATTTGTCTGTTGCATCACTCTTCAATGTTCCAGCTACCTTCAGTAAGGTGTCCTTCAGGGAGAATGATTCACCGGAGAATTTATCCTCCAGCCGGATCCGGGTCAGTTTCAGAAGATCCTTGATGAATTCAGTTAACCGGAAGGACCGGCTGTATGCCCGGTCAATAAATTCTTTCTGTTTGTCGCTGGATTTAAACAGCTGGGCAGCTACATTCAGGTTGGTCTGAATAGCAGCCAGGTGTGATTTGATATCATGAGTGACACGAAGAACATATTCGTTTTTTATGGCATCTTTTTTATTCAGTTCAATGTTTGCCTGGCGGTAGGCTTCTTCCTGTTTTCTCAGGGCTGATGAGATCGAAATAGTCAGGTAAACAATAAGATAGGATGTCGTACCAAAAACAATGACCGACACCAGCACATAAAACTTGTTCTGGTAAAGGTCATGACCAATAAATCCTTCAAGAGGATAATGGGGAATAGTTCCAATGCATTCAAAACAAGCTGTGATGGCCATAAGAAACAGGGCAAAGGTGGCCTGCAAATAACTGTCCAGCGGTGATACCAGTGTGCTGGCAATAACCATTTGAAAGAAGAAATATAGATAAAAGGGATTCTCAATACCGCCGGCAAAGTGAATAATAATAGCCAGGACCAGCAGATCACCCGATGTTTGAAAATTGATGATTCGCTTCAGTGCTCTTGAATTATCCCCGGAGATCCCTTTTGTGCGATTCAACAGGTAATAGGTGATCAGGTTGATCAGAATGAATGCCGACGTAAAGATATAAATCCATCTGTAGGGCAATTCAAGTCCAATAAACCGCTGTGTAGCAAAAGTTGTCAAACCCACTCCGACAACAAATAACCACCGGAGTATGGTTAACCAGTAGGCCCGGTTTTCAAGTCTGGTATTCTGGTATACCAGATTTTCCATTTCAGGATTATTTAGACAGGAATTTCTGTATCTCTTCCAGAATGGTGTCCGGTTCAACGGGCTTTTCCAGATATGCATCGACCGGTAGCCAGTCTTTGCTTTGCATTGCAGCCTTGAAGTTAATACCGGTCATACCATCAATGGAAGTAAGCATGATGATAGGCATATCTTTATAGGAGTCATCCTCTTTTATCTCACGAGCCATCTCAAATCCGTCGTTGGGTTGTTCCATCATAACATCAAGAATGGTTAGATCAGGTTTTTCCGCTTCGAGTTTTTCCATTGCCTCTTTACGATTGAGCGCAGGAATAACTTGATAATTATTGTTTTCCAGAATAGCCTGAACGGCGAGGATGAAATCCGGGTCATCGTCCACAAGTAATATTTTTGCTCTGCTCATCTTTTGGTTGGTTAAGAAATCACTAATCAGAAAAACCAAAGGTATAAAAATTTGGTTGAGATTTGCAAAATGAATAATTTATAGAAACAGAGGATCCGGAGAGCGAAATCACGGGTTGAGACTAATCTAAATCGATTCTATTTACTTGTAATAACCTGAAAGATAAATATATAGAGCTGAGCCTTACTATGTTTAAAAACATGTTCATTGGTTATATATTGTAACAAAAAACCTTTTCATGTATTTTTAGCGAGATCCCGCAATAGATATAGTTTTTATAGTGACATCATACAAAAATTCTTTTAATATAATTTAATGTAACGAGCAAATGGGAGAAAAAGAATTAACGGGCATCTATTTTTGTCAACCGTCAAACGGACATCCGGATGTCCTGAACATTCCTGAACTGGCTGAATATGCAAAAGGATTTGAGGGAGTCCCTGTTGTCTGGCATTCCGGGGATTTTCTTTTAACCGATGCCGGTCATATTGCTGCCAGGATCAAGGAGAATAACCTGAGCCGGATTGTTATTGCAGGCGATACACCGGGCATGGTCAAAACAATTTTTAGCAAAGCCATGGTGAAGGCAGGGAAAGATCCGGCCAATGTTATTCTGGCCGGTTTTAAGGAACATGGAGCGGACACACTGTCCGGTATAAACCTGGCAAAGGGAGTTTTATACTGTGCTGTTTTAGGTGTTCCTTTCGAAGCGGCTACCGTACCGGGGGAAACTCCGGTAAACACGGAAACACTGGTTATCGGAGGGGGCATTGCCGGAATTCAGGCTTCACTGGAGATAGCCGATGGGAATCAAAAAGTCTACCTCGTTGAACGTACCGCAACCATTGGCGGACACATGGCAATGTTTGATAAGACCTTCCCAACCCTTGACTGTGCAGCCTGTATCCTCACACCAAAAATGGTTGAAGTGGGGCAACACCCCAACATTGAACTGATGACCTACTGTGAGGTGATCGGTCTTACTGGTGGTCCCGGTGATTATACCGTAAAAATATTAAAAAAGGCCAGGCGGGTTAACCTGGCAACCTGCATTGGCTGCGGGCAGTGTACAGAGGTCTGCCCCAGAAAAGCACCCAGTGAGTTTGATGCAGGAATAACGCTCAGAAAAGCAATCTATATTCCCTTCCCGCAGGCTGTGCCAAACAAATACGTGATTGATGCAGATAATTGCACCTATGTTGAAAATGGGAAATGTGGTGTTTGCGTCAAGAAGTGCCCGGTTGAGGGTTGCATAGACCTCGATGAAAAAGACCAGGAAGTTGAAATCAAGGTCGGCAATATCATCGTATCAACCGGATTCCAGGTCTTTGATCCGAAACGGGTGGAGAATTTTGGCTACGGTAAATATCCCAATGTCATGACTTCGCTTGAATTTGAGCGGCTGATTAATGCTGCCGGTCCAACCGAAGGTAACATCACTTTCCGGACACAGGATAAGAAGGGAAACTGGATTTTTACAAAAGAGAGCGGATCCCCAAAAAGTATTGCGGTTGTTCATTGTGTGGGAAGCCGGGATGAAAATTATAACAAACACTGTTCCCGGGTTTGCTGCATGTACTCCCTGAAGCTGGCACACCTGGTGAAAGAAAAACTTCCCGATGCAGAGGTGCATGAATACTATATTGACATGAGGGCTTTCGGAAAAGGGTATGAAGAGTTCTATAACCGCATAAAGAAAGAAGGGGTTCATATCATTCGTGGCCGAACTGCCAGGATTGAAGAAAAAGACGGAAAACTGATCGTTCGCAATGAAGATATCCTGGCGAATCGATTGGTTGAACAGGAGGTCGATATGGTCATCCTTTCTGTTGGTCTGGAACCACGTGAAGATGCTGCAGCGTTGAGCAAAATGCTCGGTATTGCAGTAAATGAAGATGGATGGTTCACAGAGGCAAACTACAACACCGACTCCACCAATACATTTGTCGGAGGAGTGACAATCGCCGGTGTCTGCCAGGGACCGAAAGATATCCCCGATACGGTTGCCCAGGGTGCAGCCGCTGCTTCCAGGGTATTACAAAGTATCCTCAATAAGAAAGTGAAAGGTAGTATTAAAGAACTTTCACTGGAGAACATTGAAGAACAAGCAAAACAATTAAAATAAGGCAAAATCATGAGCACACGTGTAAATCCTAATTTAATTAAAGAGATTAAAAAGTTTGGAGCCAGTGACTGGAATGCATGTTTCCATTGCGGGAATTGTACTGCCGTTTGCAACCTGACGGAAGAAGGAGTACTGTTTCCCCGTAAAGAGATACGTGCATTGCAAATGGGATTGGAAGATAAACTGGCTGCCAGTGTCGAACCCTGGGTCTGCTATTATTGCGGCGATTGTACGGAAACTTGTCCGCGCGATGCCAATCCGGGAGAATTGATGATGTCTATAAGAAGATGGCTGACTGCCAAGTATGACTGGACCGGTTTAGCCGGACTGTTCTATAAATCCCTTCCCGCACTGATCATTGGGTTTATCCTGGTGGCTATCGGAGTGTTTGCCATTGGCTTTGTGAAAGGCTTTGATCATGAAGCAGTAATGCATTTCGGGCACAAGCTGGAATTCTGGCTGATCATCAGTGTGTTTACCCTCATCCTGGTACCAAATATCCTCCGGATGTTCTATTTCACCGTAATAAAGCCAAAAGTCAAAGCCTCTATCGGTTCCTATGTCGAAGCGGTTGGAACACTTTTCTTACACATGTTCACACAGATCAAAACATTAAAATGCGATAAGCAGACAGTCCGCTGGCTTGAACATCTTCTGGTTGTACTGGGGTACTTGGGACTGCTGGTCATCACGGTATTCCTTGATTGGTTTGGTACGGAAAACAAGATCATCATTTACGCGGGATACATCACCGGGGGACTGGTATTTATTTTTACCGCCCTTCTGCTAATTTCCAGATTAGGTAAAGAGAGGGAAGTGAATCGATATTCCCAGCCAACCGACTGGTTCTTTGTCATCTGGTTATTTTTGATGGGACTAACTGCTTTTCTGGTCCGTCTCTTTATTGATACGGGCCTGTTAGCGAATAATTTCTGGCTTTACATGGTCCATCTGATGATACTTGCGCAATGGGGAATATTGATTGTTCCGTTCGGAAAATGGACCCATTTTCTGTACCGTTCGTTTGCACTTTCTTTTATAAACCTGAAAAAGGCGGCAAACAATGTAAAGATGGAAGCTGCAGCATAATTTTTTAAAACTGACGAAAAATGGAAGACGAAAAAAGAATAGGAGTTTATGTCTGTTGGTGCGGAACGAATATTGCCAAAATGGTTGATGTTGAACGCGTCGCAAAAGAGATTGAAAATCTCCCGGATGTAGTGATTGCAAAAAACTACAAGTACATGTGCTCAGATCCCGGACAGGAATTGATCATCAATGACATCAAGGAACACAATCTGAATCGTGTCGTTGTTTCAGCCTGCTCACCCAGGATACATGAACTGACGTTCAGGAAAGCACTCGAGAATGCAGGATTGAATCCTTATATGTTTGAGATGGCAAATATCCGCGAACACGTTGCCTGGGTTCATGAAGACAGGGGAGAAGCAACAAAAAAGGCAAGAGCGCTGGTGGCTGCCGCAGTCAACAGGATCAAATGGCATGAATCACTGGACAAAAGGACTGTCGAAATCGATCCGGCAACCCTGGTTATCGGAGGTGGTATTGCAGGCCTCTCAGCAGCCCTGGAAATAGCAGATTCCGGGAAGAAGGTATTTCTGGTTGAAAAATCAGGGAAACTGGGCGGACAGGTAGCCAATATCGACCTGACATTCCCTTACATGGATAGCGCCCGGCAGTTGATCAATCCTAAGATTGAAAAGGTTACTAACCATCCGAATATCGAGGTATACCTGAATTGTACTATTGATGAAGTGTTTGGATATGTCGGAAATTTTGAAACGAAATTTTCACAGAATGGCAAGGAGGTTGAACTGAAATTCGGGAGTGTTATCGTGGCAACCGGACTGAAAACATTCGACCCGAGTGGTATTGAAGGATATGGTTATGGTAAAATTCCGAGTGTGGTTACTTCACTTGAATTTGAAGAGATGCTGAAAAAGGGTGAGATCCTTACACGGGAGGGAAAGGAGCCGAAGAATATTGCCATTATTCATTGCGTGGGAAGCCGGAATGTGGATTATCATGAATATTGCTCCAGAACCTGTTGCATGGTGGCATTGAAATTCGCTAACCAGATTAAATCAGCCATTCCGGATGCCAATGTTTATGACCTGTATGCCGATATGAGAGCCTTCGGTAAAGGTTGTGAAGAGTTCTATACCGAAACATCCAGGAAAGAGGTGATGTTCCTCATGTTTGATCAGCAGGAAGACCTGCCGAAGATCAGAGCAGCCGCCCCTGAGGATGGTTGCGGTATATTGATCGAGGTGAATGAAAAACTTTCCGGTGAGACCATTGAAGTGCCTGCCGATATGGTGGTATTGATGGTCGGTGTGGAAGCACAGGAGAATGCCAAAGAGATTGCTCATGCTGTAGGTGTCAGCATGTGTGGCAATGATTTCTATATTGAACGGCATCCGAAGCTGGACCCGGTGGCTACTACAACAGACGGAGTATATGTCGTTGGGGGATGTCAGTCGCCAAAAGATATCCCGGACTCAGTTTCCCAGGCAAAAGCCGCCGCTTCGCGTATTCTTGCTACCATTAATTTTGGGTCGGTTGAAGTGGAAGTAACAACAGCCGTTGTAAACGAGGATCTATGCTGTGGTTGCCAGACCTGCGTAAGCGTCTGTCCCTATAGTGCGATCAAGTATGACGAGGAGAAAAAAGTGTCAGTCGTGAATGAGATATTGTGCAAGGGATGCGGCACATGCGGTTCAACCTGTCCTACCGGTGCTATCCGAAGCCGACACTTTACCGATAAGCAGATTCTCTCGCAGATTGAAGGATTATTGTCAATATCAAATGAGTTACAGGAGGTATAATATCATGAGTTATCAACCAACGATTGTATCATTTTTATGCAACTGGTGTTCATACACCGGTGCAGACCTCGCGGGAACATCACGGATGAAATATGCCCCGAATATCAGAATCATCCGGGTGATGTGTTCCGGGCGGGTTGACCCTACGTTTGTGCTTTCTGCTTTTAAGGAGGGTGCAGATGGTGTCCTGATCTGTGGTTGTCACCCCGGTGATTGTCACTATCATGAAGGGAATTATAAGTGCCTGAGGAGATATCATCTTCTCCAGAAATACCTGGACCAGATGGGATTGGAAAAGGGCAGGCTGAGACTGGAATGGATCAGTGCCAGTGAAGGAAAACAATTTGCCCAACTGGCCGATGAATTCACCGAACAGATTAAACAGCTGGGCCCATGTAAAGTCAAGGAAACAGTTGAAAACTTAACGTAATCAGGAGGCAAACAAATGGCAAAAAGTGAAGAAAAACCAAAAATAAAGCTTGCCGTATATTGGGCCGCATCATGCGGTGGATGCTGTGTGTCTGTACTGGATGTCCATGAAAAACTGTTTGACGTGGTTGCCGCTGCCGACCTTGTTTTCTGGCCCATAGCGCTGGATATAAAATACAAGGATGTGGAAGCAATGGAAGATGGATTTATCGATGTTACCCTCTTTAACGGTGCGGTCCGGAACAGTGAAAATGAACACATGGCAAAATTGTTGCGTCAGAAGAGCAAGATCCTTGTCGCCTATGGCTCCTGTTCCCACCTGGGGGGGATCCCGGGATTGGCTAATTTTACCACAAAGGAAGCTTTGTTTGAGCGGGTATATCACACAAGTGAATCGACTGTTAATCCGGATAAAGTGGTGCCCCTGCCGGAATATAAAGTGGATGAAGGGGTGCTTGAGCTCCCTGTATTTTACAATGACGTCCGTACCCTTGACCAGGTGGTTGATGTGGATTATTACCTGCCGGGATGCCCGCCCCAAACCGAACGACTGGTAGAGGTGTTCATGGCAATAGTGACCGGGGCAGAACTGCCACCTCCGGGATCCGTCGTCGGGGCCCTGGAAAAAACCCAGTGCGACGAATGCAAACGGAAAAAAACAGAAAATAAAAAGATTAAGCGGTTTTACAGGCCGTTTGAGATTGAGGACGATGGGGAAACCTGCTTCCTGGAACAGGGCGTGATCTGTATGGGCCCTGCAACCCGCGGAGGCTGTGGCGTCAGGTGCATTGAAGGAAATGCCCCCTGCAGGGGGTGCTATGGCCCGCCAGCCGATGTTCCGGATCCGGGCGCCAAAATGATGTCAGCTATCGGAACCATGATCGATTCAGATGATCCGGAAGAAATATTGAGAATTATTGATACAATTGATGATCCTGCCGGGACATTCTACAGGTTCAGCCTGCCTGGCTCATTATTAAGGAGGAAAATAACATGAAACGAATTACGATTGATCCTATAACCCGTCTTGAAGGGCACGGTAAAATTGAAATCTTTCTGAAGGATGATGGTGACGTTGAAAATGTCTATTTCCAGGTCCCTGAACTCAGAGGATTCGAAAAATTTTGTGAAGGGAGACCAGTGGAAGAGTTGTCGCAGATCGTAACAAAAATTTGTGGTGTTTGTCCGGGTTGTCATCACATGGCCTCCGGTAAAGCGGCTGATGCCGTGTATGGCGTGGAACCACCACCAACGGCGAAAAAAATTCGTGAGCTGTTCTTTATGGCACACTTTATCCATAGCCACATTGCGCACTTCTATGCACTGGCAGCACCCGATTTTGTCGTGGGCCCAACCGCTCCGGCTGCAGAACGCAATATCCTTGGTGTTATAGGAAAAGTTGGAGTGGAAATCGGTACCGAGGTAATTAAACAGAGAAGAATTGCTCAGGAGATCCAGGCACTGCTTGGAGGCCACCAGACACATGTGGTGCTGAATATTCCCGGTGGAGTGAGAAAAGGACTCACCGAAGAACAGAGGGCCGATATTGAAGAGAAAGCCAAAGGATTTGTTGAATTCGGCAAATTCTCCATTAAACTTTTTGAAGATGTTGTTCTTGGAAATAAAGACTATGTGGATATCATCGTGAATGGCCCATATAACCTGACACTTCATTCTATGGGATTGGTGGATGAAAACAATAAAGTCAATTTTTACGACGGCAAAGTGAGGGTCGTTGATACCCTAGGGAAAGAACACTGTAAATATGCTCCGGAAGAGTATATGGAGTATGTTGCCGAACGGGTTGAACCATGGAGCTACCTCAAGTTTCCATACCTGAAAAAAATCGGATGGAAGGGATTTGTCGATGGACAGGATTCCGGTGTCTATCATGCAACACCGCTCTCAAGGCTGAATGCTGCCGACGGAATGGCTACACCACTTGCTCAGAAAGAATACGAAAAAATGTATGAAACGTTGGGCGGAAAACCGGTGCATGCAACACTGGCCATGCACTGGGCCCGGCTGATTGAGCTGCTGTACAGCGCCGAAAGAGCACTTGAACTGGTGACCGATCCGGATATTACCGGGAAAGAACTCAGGACACCGGTGAATAAACCGGACGAAGGTGTGGGTATCGTGGAAGCCCAGAGAGGAACACTGACCCATCACTACTGGACCGATGAGAAGGGGATCGTTAAGAAAGCGAACATCATTGTTGGTACAACCAACAATAATGCTCCAATCTGCATGTCTTTGAAAAAGGCTGCGCAGGGAGTGATCAAGAAGGGAGTTGAAGTGTCCGATGGAATGCTCAATATGGTGGAAATGGCTTTCCGCGCATATGACCCCTGCTTCTCATGTGCTACCCATAGCCTCCCTGGAGAGATGCCCCTCATCGTGAATATCAGAGATGCTGAAGGAAATATTATCCAGTCGGTAAAAAGAAGTACCTGAAATGACTGATCCTTTTAAAATCAGAAAGACAATTATGAACCGTGGATGAAAACAGGATGAAAAAAACGAAAACCCTTGTACTGGGTGTGGGAAACGAAATCCTTTCTGATGATGGAATTGGCCCAAAACTGGTCAGCCGGTTAAAAGGAGACCTTCCTCATTCCGATGTTTGCTACGAAAACATCTGCCTGGGAGGGCTGGAGATCATGGAGTTTATCCGGGGATATCAGAATGTCATTATCATTGATGCCATTAAGACAAAATCCGGGAAACCGGGCGATGTCTACCTGTTGTCACCAGAACATTTTAAGGAGACGCACCATCTGTCAAGCTTTCACGATGTCTCTTTCCTGACGGGCCTGAAAATGAGTAAGAAACTGGGATTTGAAGTGCCCGAAGTGATCCTGATTATTGCTGTGGAAATTGTCGAAGATACCCTTTTTAGTGAATCTTTTTCTCCGGAAATTGAGGCAAAATATGAGCAGATTTATAGTGAAGTATTTTCCTTTCTCGAACCTGCCCTGTTTGGAGACCACTCTGTTGATCAATTCCGGAATCTAATAACGCGTGTATGAAATGAAACGATTTAATTCAAAAGGTAGAATGATCTTCCCGAGTCATAAGAAATCGGAGAATGAAGATAAACCTGAAGTTATAAAAGAATGCTATTGTCCCAATGGCCATAACCTGGTCAATAGCCAGTCCGTTTTCAGAGAATATAACGGTATCGTGCTGAAAGCTCAGTGTGCCGGTAAAACCGGGTTGATCTTTTTAAGTCCCATTGCTGGGGACAAATCAAGATTTACATTCGATCTGGATCTGATTGAGGGGGAATTGCTGGA
>CAYZVJ010000088.1:0-8279 GCA_964481765.1 uncultured Rikenellaceae bacterium
GCTTCCTGACCGACCTGATCCCATTTGTTGCCATCAAACCGGCAAAGTCCGGTACCGGTCCCCACCCAGATGTTTCCATACAGATCCTCGGTAATCGACCAGATCTCATTGTCAATGATGCCATTCTGGGTTGTATAGTTGGTCCATACATCCACCTTTTCCGGATCAATAACATCCCCCTCCTCACACATGGGTAACAGGAGACAAACCAGTATCAGAACTGGAATAACAATGAATCCCCGTTTCATGGATTTGATTTTAGATGGGTTACACGCAGTTCCCGGGTGAAGGTTAATCGGGTATCTCCAGGTTCTCCAGCAGGTATTCAAACAGGTCGCTTTCAGGATATTTCCGGATCGCCAGTTTCAATACATGCCGGGCATCATACATCAGTTCCTGTTCCTTATAGTAATTATAGGCGGTCAGGTAATCGATCTTTTCGTTGTATGCGAACTTTTTTAGTTCAGATTTCTTTTCATCATTCCATACATTAATGATCCCGATATCAAGAACATCTCTTGCTTTCAGGCTCCAGTAGTAGCTTTCACCGGGCACAAAATCCACATCCTTAAGAGACACTTCCTTGGCCGTGATCCGATCCAGTTTCCAGACCAGTTCATCGGTTGCCTGGTCATATACTTCCAGGGATAGCTGGAAGCCGGCATTCACGTCCACATTCAGAACAACTTCGGCATAGCTTCCGTCAATCAAACCGGAGAGTGAAGGAAACGCTTTGACTGCAGAGAAAGCACCCCTGACCTTATAGGCAGCATTCCGCTGGGAGATCCGCTCGTGATCCTCATCAATCAATTCGGAGACCGACTGAAAGGTTGAACTTTTTTCGGATTCTCCACCTGATCCTGTTGAACTGGAAACGGTGTATTCCTGGTTTGCTTTCAGGTTCACCTCATCCCCTGAAAACAGCATCAGGGTAGCTGTCCCTGATGAAAGCAGGATCTTATCTCCTTTCAGGAAGTTCTGTGGAACCATCAGGTTCTCCGATTTCCCATCACGGGTGTACACTCCTTCACCATCCAATGAAAACAGCATGGCTACATAATCCTTGCTGCCCTGTCCCATACTGGCCAAAGAAACCAGTAAAAGCATACAATACAATCCAATTCTTCTCATGTCATTTTGTTTTAAGTTATTTATGATGTTATTTGTTCATTTGTATAGTCATTCCTGATCCTGCTGATGAAAAACAGGCATAGCAACCCGATGGCTATTATCAGTAAGGGGACCAGGAAAGGTATATTCATTCCATTATTCAGGAACAACCGGAAACAGATCAGAACATGAAGTATCCCCGTCAGGATAAAAGCAAGGGTTGGTATGGTTTTCCTGTTCAGGATTATTCCCTCTATCAGGATAATGATAGTCAGGAACAAAGCAATGAGGTTATAAATCCTTTTTTGATCGGGGATAAACTGCTGATTTAGGATATTCTTTATGACCATCGCATGAATGAAGATACCCGGCAGCTCTTCCTGGTTTCTGAGTATTCCGGTCAATGGTGTTTTGAAAAAATCGTTACTACCGGAATAGGTAACTCCCACCAGGATGATCTTGTCCCTGAACCAGTTTTCGGAAACCTGCCGAAACTTTCCATCCAGGATATCCTTGCTTGAGAAAGATGAAAAGGCTTTGGATGGCGTAAAGTAACGAATCACCTCCGGGTCATATTTCGCTGTAATATCTGATCCTGCTGACTGGCAGATCCGGGTGGAGAAGGCAGGTATATCTGATCCGGCTATCTTTTTAAACAGGTATACTTCCCTGCACACATCGTCCTTATCCAGGTTGACTTTGGTAAACCCGACAGAAACATTTTCCTGTAAAAACGAGTCAATGGGTTGAATCAGGCGTACTTTCTCTTTATCATTCATGATGAGATTTGCGCCCAGTACAACCGGTATCTCCGACTGGATTGCCTGCATCAGCTTCTGGTCAGGATCTGCATATTCCGGATCAATTTTCTGTACTTCAGATAGTATCTGGTCGTACTTGTCGCTAAAATGTGCCGTAAACAGAAAATCCAGACCGATCACTCTGGGTGAATAGCTTTTTATTTCATTCACCAGCGTGGCTATGTATTCACGGCTAACTTCTCCGCCCGCAATGGAACGGAAGGCATAATCGTCAATTTTAACGATTACAATATCCGGATCGATCGCCTTTTCACGCTTATGGTCACTGTATAATTGCCGCCAGTCGATTGTTTTCTTCTCAGTGATACGAAATTCCACAAACAGGATGATCAATCCCAAAAGGATCACCTCACCGATAAACCTCAATGGGATTGCCCGAAATATACTCCGAAGGATGAGTTGAAAATTTGCCATAGATGGGTAAAATACCGCTTGTTATGTGATTTTGCTACTCTCCTGTTTGAATTCTAATTTACAATTTTATTTATTGTAATTTATAACGAATGGGCACTTTTTTAAACGTAATTGGGATTTGTTTATTATTTTTGATCGAAGATACCCGGTAACGGTAACGAATGAAACGATTTCTTTTATACTTTCTGGTTGCAGCTATTCATCTGGCTTTTATCTCTCCATCCACGGGACAGGAAAGATCATTGGAAGATACCCTGAAGGTGGTTCCTGATAAGGAGAAGATCGATATCCTGTATGAATGGATTGAGAGCCACCCTTATGATAGTAAGCAAAATATCGAATATGCGGATCAAATCATTACCCTTTCCAGAAAGCTGGATGATCCTCAGTCGGAAGTACTGGCTCTTAAGGAGAAGGGATCAGCCTGGTCAAACCTGAATGATGATCAGCAAGCGCTTGAATTCTATCAGCAGGGGTTGGAGCTGGCAAGGGAGATTGACTACCAGGAAGGGATCTCTGCCTGTTTGTATAACATCGGAATTATCTACCGCAGTCAGAATGATTTTGAACGAGCACTGGGTTATTTCAGGAAATCATTTGAGATTGACAGCCTGTCGGAGGATAAGGAGAATATTGCCTCGACGTTAAATATCATTGGTGTTGTATTAATCGATCTGGGGAAATCCTCGGAAGCCCTGGATCACTTCAACCGGTCCTTACAGTTGAATGAAGAGATCAACAACAAGGAAGGGATCGCCAATGCCCTTTTGAATATTGGAGAAATCTATAGCAACAGGGGCGATTATGCAAGAGCTGAGGAAAATTTTAAACAGTCACTCCAACTTTCGGAAGAGATGAATGATAAGCAGGGTACCGCGAAAGCATACAATGCCCTTGGCAATATCTTTGAACGGAAATCAGATTACGGGGGAGCTCAGGAAAACTACCTTGAAGCCCTGAGAATATATGAGGAGATTGCCGATCTGCACGGGACTGCACAGGCCCAGTTCAACGTCGGGACGGTCTATAAAGCGATGCACAACTACGACATGGCAAAGCAATATTTCAGTTCATCGCTGGTAAATTATACCCGGCTCCAGGACCAGGAAGGAGTTGCGGACTGTTACCTCGAGATCGGTTACATTCATGAAGTCACCGAAAATTACCCCGATGCCATCCGGTTTTACCAGGCTGCCCTGAACATTGAACAGAAACTCAACAACGTCCAGGGAATCAGTTCTGCCATGAAAAAAATCGGGGATATTTACGACAAAGGGCTGAATGATTACCAGGGGGCACTTGAATATTATATGCAGGCACTGGAGTTGAAACAGGAGATCGGTGATACACTGGGGATTGCCAATACCATGAAAACGATCGGATTCGTTCACCAAAAGTACGGGCACTATACTGAAGCACTGAATTACCTGAATCAAAGCCTCGAAATGGCAAAGGAGATAAACGACAAGGATCTGCTTCGAACCGTTTACCGGATATTATCGGAATTTTATGCTGCCAAGAGAGATTACAGGAATGCCCTGGAATCCTTCAAAATATCAGCTCTGTATAAGGACAGTGTATTTACGGAGGAGAGCCAGCAGGCAATAGCACAGATGCAAACCCTGTACGACACGGAGAAAAAAGAACAGGAAAATGCATTGCTCCGGAAAGAAAACGAAATACAAACACTCCAGATCAGCAGGCAACGAAACCTTAGAAACTCGTTGATCGTCATCTCAGGGCTTGTCCTTATCCTGGTGGTGGTTGTTTATAGCAGATACCGGACAAAGAAAAAAGCCAATGAATTGCTGAACCAGAAAAACATTCTCCTGGAAGAGCAGAAAAATCAGATCGAGGAGCAAAAAATTGAGATCGAGATCAAAAACAAGCACATCACCGACAGTATCAACTATGCAAAAGGAATACAGGATGCGATGTTGCCACGCATGGAGGTGATAAAAAATGCAATTCCCAACCTGTTTATTTTTTACCGGCCACGGGATATCGTCAGTGGAGATTTTTACTGGTTTGATGAAGTCAAGGGGAAGATCGTCATTGCTGCGGTGGATTGTACCGGACATGGAGTCCCGGGAGGATTTGTCAGCATGATGGGTAATGACCTGTTGAATGAAATTGTGGATGCGCGGAAGATCACTGCAGCCGACCAGATCCTTATTGAACTCCATAAAGGAGTTTCAAAAGCCCTGAAACAGCAGGAAAACCAGAACCGTGACGGAATGGATATGGCACTGTGTGTGATCAACAGGGAAAAAAATATACTGGAATATGCCGGGGCAAAGAATCCCCTCCTATATATTGAGAATGGGGAGATGCACCGCATCCTTGCAGATAAAATGCCGATTGGCGGGATCGAAGATGAGGAGTTGCAGGAAAAAATATTTTCCAGACATGAATTTGACCTGAAAACGGAAAAGGTTTTCTACATGTACTCGGATGGTTATGCTGACCAGTTCGGGGGAGAAGAGAAGAAGAAATTCATGACCAAACCCTTCCGCGAATTACTCTTCTCCATCCATAAGGAACCGTTTGACCACCAGAAAGAGATCCTTGAAAGAACATTCATCGAATGGATGGGAAATGAACCCCAGGTCGATGATGTCCTGGTGGTGGGGTTCAAGGTGTGAATTGTTATTGGGTTATGCCATAGGCATCCCTATGGGAGTAGTTATTAAGTTATTGAGTACATAGCGGTTTACCTGGAAATTCTTCGGTGTTGCATTTCATATTTTCCCTATTCATTATATTCTTTCCTTCAAAGTCTACTATTTATTCGTCAGACGCCTTACTAACCTAATAACCAATAACCAATAACCTAATAACTGTTCAGGTCAGATCAACTAAAGTTCTGCTTCGTAACCTCGCATAAAACTAGTTTTACTTACATTTTACTTTTCCCGTAGGGATACCTTCGGTATTACTTTGTACTTTTGTCTTGATTATGTTTTATCCTAAAAATTTTGAAGAGAAAGTCGGTTTTGACAGGATCAGGAAAATGATCCTGGATACCTGCCTGTGTGACCTGGGCAGGAAACTGACTGCAGAGATGCATTTCTCAACCTCGGCAGATGAAATAACCATCCTTCTCCAACAGACGGATGAGTTCCGGCAGATCCTTTTGCTTGATCGGGATTTTCCCCTGGATCATTTTTACGATGTTACTCCTTCGCTGAAGAAACTACGGGTTGAGGGATCATACCTTGAGGCAGGGGAGTTTCTGCAGATCCGGAAATCACAGGGCACGATGCGGTCCATCCTTGCCTTCCTGTCGGAAGAGGATCACGATTATCCGGCTCTCAAAGGATTAAGTCGTGATATTGTGATCTATCCGTTTGTTCTGGATTCAATCGATAAAATACTGAATAATAAGGGGGAGGTGAAGGATAAAGCATCACAGGAACTGGCGTCGATACGCAAGGCTTTGCGTGAAAAAGAAAAACAGGCATCTGCCCGTCTGAATCAGATTCTCAAGCAGGCGATTTCAGATGGTATTGTTGAGCGTGGAGTAAACCTGGCCATTCGTGATGGCAGGACGGTTATACCGGTGAATTCATCAAGCAAGCGACACATTTCAGGACTCGTGCACGATGAGTCTGCCAGCGGTAAAACTTCCTATATTGAGCCATCGGAGATCGTGGAATTGAATAACGAGATCCGGGAGCTTGGATATGCAGAGAAGAGAGAGATCATCCGGATCCTGTTATCCCTGACCAATGATATCCGACCCTATACTGAGGATCTCTTCAGGTCCTATGAATTCCTGGGGCAAATCGATTTCACCAGGGCAAAAGCACTGGTTGCGCGTAAATTAAATGCTGTACTGCCTGCTTTTGGCAGAGAACCTGCGCTAAACTGGAAACGTGCCATCCATCCACTTTTATTCCATACCGAAAAACCGGAGGAAAAGGAGGTTGTCCCTCTGGATATCTTCCTGAACGATGAAACCAGGATATTACTGATATCGGGACCCAATGCAGGTGGTAAATCCGTTTGTCTGCAGACCGTTGGTCTTCTGCAATACATGCTTCAGTCGGGCATGCTGGTTCCGGTCCTTGAAGATTCGGAGTTCGGGCTCTTTACCCAACTGTTTATTGAGATCGGGGACGAGCAATCGATTGAGAACGACCTGAGCACATACAGCTCGCACCTTGTCAATATGAAGTATTACCTGAAGAACGCCAATCCCAATACCTTGATCCTTATCGATGAGTTTGGAACCGGAACTGAACCCATGCTGGGAGGAGCAATTGCAGAAAGCATGCTTGGCAAATTGATCAAAACAGGAACATACGGTGTGATAACAACCCATTATACAAACCTGAAACATTTTGCTGCATCCGAACCGGGGATTGAAAACGGAGCCATGCTGTTTGACAGGCAAAAAATGGAGCCGCTTTTCCAACTGGAAATCGGACGGCCAGGCAGCTCCTTTGCCTTTGAAATAGCAAGAAAAATCGGGCTCCCTGAGGATGTGCTTACCGCAGCAACAGAAAAGGCAGGGGAGGATCACATCAAGTTTGACCGCCATTTACAGGAGATTGCCCGGGATAAAAGGTACTGGGAAAATAAAAGAAGCAGGATACGGAAATCGGAAAAAAAACTGGAAGAACTGGTAGAAAAATATTCCCTGGAACTGGAGCAGGTTAAACAACTGAGGAAAGAAATTATCGAAAGAGCAGAACTCGAAGCAAAAGAGCTGTTAACCGGGGTTAATAAGGTGATTGAAAATACAATACGGAAAATTAAGGAAGCAAATGCTGAACGGGAAGTGACAAAAAAGGCGAGAAAGGAGCTGGAACAGTTCACGAAAACCATAACTGACAGCAAGCGGGAAACGGACGAAAAGATCGAACAGAAAATAACACGCCTCAGGAAAAGTGCCCGGCAAACCATAAAAACAGAATCAAAGAAAAAAGCCACGGTTCAGCAGGGAGAAGATATCAGGGTAGGGGATAAGGTGAAAATGACAGGATATGAAACTCCGGGTGAAGTGATTGACAGGAATGAAAAAAGTTACCTGGTCTCTTTTGGAAATATGAAAACAACCCTCCCCGCTGAAAAACTGACAAAGATCAGTGAGAATGAATTCCGCAGGGCAGCCAGAAAAGAATCACAGGACCCCGCCACACTCTGGGATATCGGGAAACGGAAACTTGCCTTTTCACCCCAGATCGATCTTCGGGGAGTGAGGACAGAAGAAGCAATCAGAAGGGTGACAGAATTCATCGATGAGGCCATCGTTGTTGAAATCGATACCCTGCGAATTCTGCATGGAAAGGGAGATGGGATTCTCCGGCAGATGATCCGCGAATACCTCAATACGGTGGATATCGTGAAATCCTTCCATGACGAACACATCGACCAGGGAGGCTCGGGAATTACCGTGGTCGATCTGGATTTGTGAGGGAAGACGATGAGACTATGAGAGGGGGAGATGGAGGGATAAAGAGACTGAGGGACGAAGAGATTAGTAGGGTCCAGAGTTCAGTGTACAGAGTACAGAGTTAGACTGCAGTCCGCAGTCTTCAGTCTCCAGTCAACAGTATGCAGTACGAGGAAAAATTGGTCCTGGTTGCTGCCCGCCCGACTGAACGAGTCAGTCGTTCGGGCGGGGGTACTCGGTCCCCGGTAAAAAAGATTGTGAATTGAAATTCATCCGTTTTACTTGTTACGCGTCACTCGTCACTCATCACTCCTGCCTGGCCAGCAGGTTTCTGGATGAGTAATTACCATTGTCCGAAGGACTCCGGAGAATTACCATGGAGTTACTATTGTCCGAAGGACTCCTTCGGAGAGTTACAATCGAATTACTATTGTATTTCCCAGGCTCTCATCATTCTCCCAGAAACGCCCTCAAAAATTCATCCCCTTTCAATAAACCGTATTTCCCCTCTGTAACACTCGCTTCATTGAATT
>CAYZVJ010000088.1:8379-13493 GCA_964481765.1 uncultured Rikenellaceae bacterium
TCATCCCCTTTCAATAAACCGTATTTCCCCTCTGTAACACTCGCTTCATTGAATTCAGTGACATCATCGGGTTGTTCTCCCTGGTGGTAGATGAGAAACGGGACCGGCTCGCTGGTGTGTGTTCTTATTTCGATTGGTGTAGCGTGATCGGGCAGAATGGCGATGGCAAGATCGTCTCGTTTCTGCACCTCCTCAAACAGGTATTTAACCACCTTCCGGTCAATATCTTCAATGGTGCTCATTTTAAGCTTTGGATCCCCCTCATGGCCTGCCTCATCCGGTGCTTCAATGTGCAGATAAACCAGGTCGTTATGCTTTATCGCGTTGATGGCTGCCCGGGCTTTCCCTTCATAATTGGTATCGTACAACCCGGTTGCTCCTTTCACACGGATCACTTCAAAACCGGCTAATTTACACATTCCATTCACCAGGTCAACGGCAGAGATTACAGCTCCCCTGAGGTGATATTTTTCCATAAAGTTGTGCATTTCCGGTTTGTGTCCTGCCGACCAGAACCAGACAGAATTGGCAGAGTCCTTTCCTGCTTTGTTCCGTTCATTGTTTACCGGGTGTTCGATGAGAATAACCTGAGATTTGAGAATCAGTTCATTGAGCAGCTCAGCTGTCTTTTGGGCACCGGGTTTCATTGGCTTTACCAGCACATCCCTGAATTGAATCCCCGGAACATCATGTGGTGGTGTACAGTCTATTTCACTGCTTCCGTTTTCGAGGATAAAAACGTGACGGTAACTCACCCCCGGATAGATTCTGGATCTTCCTTTTCCAACCTCTTTGTTCAGGGAGTGGATCAATCTGCAAGCCTCCTCTGTTGAGATATGCCCGGCAGAATGGTTCTTTATTCTACCATCCGGGTGAAGGCAGACCAGGTTGCAGCGCATGACCAGGTCTTTATCTTTAATGTCAATTCCCATGCTTGCAGCTTCTAAAACTCCTCTTCCCTGGTATACTTCAACCGGATCGTATCCCAGGATGGTAAGATTGGCTATTTCGCTGCCGGCAGGCATTCCACCGGGTATTGTCAGCAACTGACCGGTGGACGAAATCCGGCAAAGTTTATCCATGTACTCAGTTTTTGCTGCACCGAGTGGTGTTCTATACCCTAAAGAGGGGATTTTCCAGTCGGCCATGCCATCCGGTATGAGGATAATGTATTTCAAAGGAGTTGCATCAATTTGTTGCTGAGCAAATATTCTTTAAAGGTCTGGTATTTCCGGTCCATCACCTCAAACACCTCATTTTTCCTCTCCTGTTCGGCAAATGATTCGGTTTTATCGGGTTCCAGGGATAAAATTTTCCGGATCTCTTCCGGGAATTTTGCCGGATGTGCAGTTTCCAGTGAGATCATTTGATGCCCCTGCTCCGGCTCCCTCGATTCTTCGGCAAGAAAATGTTCCAAACCTGCCAGTCCGACAGCGCCATGTGGTTCGAGCATGACACCAAACTCCCGGTAAAACCGATGGATCGTTTTCCTTGTCTCTTCCTCTGATATTGACACCGAGAATATATCCCCGGTCATCGAATCAAAATCAGGCTTTCTTAACAGGTTGCCTTCTTCATCCATGGTTCCTCCATACAGTGTTATTATCCTGGCTAAATTGCTGGGATGACCTACATTCATTGCACTCGAGATGCAGGGTATGGATGGTTCGGTTTTCCTGTAGATCCCCGTCTTTAAAAATTGCGGGAATGAATCGTTGGAGTTGGTTGGTAAAACCAGTTTTGAAACAGGTAATCCCATTCTCTTTGCGATCAGACACCCGCATGCATTTCCAAAATTACCGGAAGGAATAGAGAAAATAACCGGTTTGCCCTGAGAAAGAGCGTTACGTGTGAAAGCCCAAAAATAATAGACACTCTGGGGCAGGAGCCTTCCGATGTTGATTGAATTTGCTGAAGTAAGATTCAGACTGGTAAGATCAGGATCGGCAAACGCCTGTTTGACAAGTGCCTGACAATCATCAAACTTTCCTTCAATGGCAATGGACTGAATGTTTTTACCCAGTGTGGTCATCTGCTTTCGCTGTTGGTTGCTGATCTCATCCCGGGGAAACAACACCACTACTTCGATATTATCCATGTTCAGGAATGCACTGGCGATAGCGCCACCCGTGTCCCCTGAAGTTGCCGTAAGAACAATTAATTTGACGGATTCGTTTTGTCGCACGTGCTCCATAAGCAAAGCCATCATTCTCGCTCCGAAGTCCTTGAATGAGTGAGTCGGCCCACGGTCAAGCCGCAATAGGCACCTGTTGTCATCTATCCGTTCCAGCGGTACTTCAAAATCATATGCCCTTTCTGCAAGGTGAAAGCACTGCTGTTCTGTTATGCCATCTGAAAGAAAGGGATAGAGCAGGGAACAGGCAAGCTCCGGGTAAGACATTCGGTGAAAATCACGGATCAATTCATTGCTGAACACAGGGTATTCGGTTGGCAGAAATAATCCTTTGTCAGGAGCCAATCCGCTTAATAAAGCCGTTTTAAAAGAGACCGGTTTGCTATGGTTATTTGTTGATTGAAAAAGTATAGGCATCAGAAATTCCGGATTGCATTACCTCTTCCAAAGATAACAGGAATTTATATCCGTAAGAAATCACCGGTAAGAATGTCTGCTTGAGTGACAAGGAATATAAAGACCATCGCTATCACCGAAAAATTGTTAAATTTGATTCTGTTTGATACACTAAAAAAACAATCCATTTGCTCGTTTATGCCAGGGAAATAACGCCCCGACTCAATTATATTTTTGAGTTCATTATCAAAGAGATCTTAACGCTCGATCTTAAGATCACTGCAGACAGCGAACAATTTTCTGCCAGTACACAGCCGAAAATAAATTATTCGGATCGTTTTTTTGATAACTCATTTCGGATAAAACCGGCTAACCTGCTTTTTGAAAAAGAGATCATCGAACAGGATCTTTATTTTCCGGTCTGGAAAGATACAAAGGTGATGTACATCACTGATCCTCAATCTGATATGCCTTTTGATCCGTTTGCAGCTTCTTTCTTTATGCTATCCCGGTATGAAGAATATTTCAATGCAGAACCGGACCTTCATGGCCGGTATGATGTGTACAGTTCTTTGGCCTACAGGAATGATTTTCTGAATTTTCCCGTTGTTGATTTGTGGATCGAGGAACTGAGAAAAAGCCTGGTCAAAAAATTTCCAGACCTGAGGATTCTCCAAAAACCCTATGAATTCATGCCCACCATAGATGTGGATGAGCCGTTTGCATTTAAATGCAAAGGATTAATCCGGACAATCGGTGGTATGATGCAGTCAAATTCCAGGAAAATAATAGGAGAAAACATCCTGCGTCTCAAAGTGCTGATCAGGAAAAGCAAGGATCCCTACGATGTGTTTGATCTGTTGCAGCTGTGGCATAATAAGCATCAGAGTAAACCGGTCTTCTTCTTCCAGGTTGGGAAAGTCGGGAAATACGATAAAAATCCGCCCGGTAACAGGAGGGGATATGTGAGGCTGATCAAAGAAACAGCAGGGAAATATAGGATCGGAATCCATCCTTCCTATCGCTCAAATGCAGAACCCTCTGAACTGGAAAAGGAAATTTCTTTGTTGCAGATGGCATCATGCCAATCCATTACCCGGAGCAGACAGCATTATCTGAAACTGCAAATCCCGTATACCTACAGAAATCTTTTGCGGCTCGGTATAAAAGAGGATTATACCATGGGATATGCAGCAGAAACAGGCTTCCGTGCGGGAACATCCAATTCGTTCTTTTTTTACGACCTTTTAAGTGAAGAGAAAACAGCGTTGAAGATCTTTCCTTTCCAGGTTATGGACGGAACATTAAAAGATTACCTGCGAATGGATCAGCAGGAAGCAATTGAAAGGATAAAACAAATTATTGACAGAACAAGAGCGGTGAACGGGACCTTCACCAGCCTCTGGCATAACTCCTCACTCAGTGATTGGGGCCCCTGGGAAGGATGGAGGGTGGTGTATGAGACGATGTTGAAGATGGCAGGGGAAGGGGGTGAGGGATGAGGGATGAAGGATGAGGGATGAGGGATGAAGGATGAGGGATGAAGGATGAAGGATGAAGGATGAAGGATGAAGGATGAAGGATGAAGGATGAAGGAATATAAGTACAGATTACAGATTACAGATTACAGAGTACATCCACCTTCGCCGTTAAAACGGCTACGGCGGACAAAGGAGTACAGAGTTTCTCTTTGACAAGAGGGGGAGACTGTGAGACTGAGGGACTGAGAGACGAGTCAGCAGTTAGCAGCGTGAACTTCGTCTGACCACTGAGCAATGGATTGTGCGGGAGAAAGTTGGTCTGACGAATAAGACATGCATCTTATAGATGTTTCAAATTGTTCCAGGTGTTCCAAATGGTTCCAAAAATAGAAGAGATGAGAAGTGAGTGGTGAGTCATGAGTGATGTAGGCAGTCCGCAGTTAACAGTCTACAGTAACCATTAGGCAAAGACTCCAGTCCGATATAACCGAAAACTGAAAATTTTTATCTCTAAATCTCGTCACTCGTTACGCGTCACTTGTTACTTATTAACCGGAAACCAACATGATCACATTCATTCCTCACGAAAAGATTGATAAAGAGAAATGGGATTATTGCATCGCCGGATCACCATACGGACGGATTTATGCCTGGTCCTGGTTCCTGGACCTGATCTGTCCGGGCTGGAATGGGCTGGTCGAAGATGATTATCAGGCTGTACTACCGCTTACCTGGGGAAGAAAGTTCGGCATATCCTACCTGTATCAACCCTTTTTTTCCCAACAACTGGGGGTTTTCTCCGGAGTACAACCTGACCGGGATATGATCAATGCATTTCTCAATGCCATTCCACAAATTTATCGATACATTGACATTTGTTTGAATTCATCCAATGAAGTAAATCCCGGACAGTTTCAGGTATTTAGCAATAAAACACATGAACTGGAGTTGACTGACGGTTACGAAAAATTGTTTCGCAGTTATTCGGATAATACAAAAAGGAATATTAAAAAAGCAGTTGAGCATAACGTTTCAGTCATTCGTGAAGACAGGCTGGATGATCTGATTGCAATGTTCCGGTCAAACCAGGGGAGATTCTATCC
>CAYZVJ010000089.1:0-2637 GCA_964481765.1 uncultured Rikenellaceae bacterium
TTGAGATCCTTTTTGAACTGACACGTGGTGAATACAGTCCGGATGAATACATGAAAGAATCAGGAGATCCAGCCGCAGAGGTTGGGATCGGATTCTTCATTTTTCTCGTGATCATGCTTTCCGTCATTTCACGGATGAGGCGAAACAGGCATTATTCTCCGGGGCACAGCCTGCCCTTATGGACAGCATTGTTTCTTGCCGGTTCAGGTGGAAGATCCCACTCGGGAAGCTTTGGAAAGTTCTCTTCCGGAGGGGGAAGCTTTGGCGGATTCGGAGGAGGTGGTTTTGGTGGATTCGGAGGAGGTAGCTTTGGTGGAGGTGGTGCCGGCGGTAGCTGGTAATGGATCAAATACAAATCCTGTGGCGCAGGATTGTTTGTTATATTCCCCATTGAGATCCCGGAAATAACTCCACCCATAAACAGATCAATCCCCTACTGACGCCTATGTTACTCTAACTGCTGCAATGCAGCACGGGCTTTAAAGCCAATGCTGTTTTCATACGGCCCGTTGCTTAATTCAATGGCAATCCTGTAGTAGGATTCAGCCCGTTCATTCTCTCCTCTGGTTTCCATGATTTTTCCCATTTGCAGAGCAGAATAGGATGCATAGTAATAAGGTAACTCCACACCGGTACTAATAACCAGCGCGTAATACCGTTCAGCCTTTTCAGGTTCCCCGAGTTTATGATAGACCCGTGCCAGCCGATAAGCATATTCCAGCTTTTCAGACAGGGTATTTACCTTCTCTCTTCCATGGTGTTGTAACAATATTGCTTCCGCTTCATGGTAATATCCACCATCAAAAAGCAGTCTTGCCGTAAGGAGCAAACGATTCGGCTCCGGGTATTCAGTAACTTCATAATACGCCTGTTTGTCGGAATCAAGCAGTGCTTTTCCATCTGTCCGGACCATCTCCCTGCAATGATGGTATTTCTCAACATCACCCTGCAAGAAATAGTACCAGGAGAGTTTATGCCAGGCGCTCTTAATATAGTGCATGCCATGAAACCGGTTCAGGAAGGATTCCAATAACCGGTTTGCATCCTTATCCAATCGGTTCAATTTAGCCTCTCCCTGCAGAAAATCAAGAAACAGGAAGGGAAGTTCATCTTTGCTCTGTGGGTATTTTTCAAGCAGTGAAATGGTTTCATGATTCTTTCCTGCTTTGTTTAGCGCCAATGTATAGGTAAAACGAAAAAGCGGATTTTTAAAAGGGGGATCCTGTATCCCCTGCAGGAACTCCAGTGCTGCCTCATCCCTGGAACTGTTCTGAATGTACACGTGCGCCAAGATCATGATGGCTTCCAACTCAGGATAGGTCGATTGTTTGGTAAATTGATGGTAATCTTTCAGTTGTTCAACTCCTGTTTCCATGTTACCGCCTAATCCGGTAATTTTCATAATCCAGGAATATTTGTCAGGAACGGCTTCCAGGATCACTTCCTGAATGCCTGAGATCTTTCCATTCGGTTTAAAACCAGGGAAAAGTGATTTGTTCTCCTGAACAAGCCTGTAGGATGTATAGAAATGAACAATTGCTTTCCAGGTATCCTGAAACTTGATGCCTGCCAAAAATGAATGCAGGTGCATTTCGGCCTGGATAAACAGATAGATCGGCGAATTTTTATCTCCATTTTCACGAACGGTCTCAAGTCTTTTTCTGAATTTCTCTTTATATGCAGTATATCCTTCCTCTTCTTCCGTTATCATCACTTCAATAAAATCCTGAAGATTTTCAAGGTAGCATGCGTAACTGTTCTCCCTGTTCCCCTCTTTTTGTTTTTCAAGGATCGATTGGGCTTCTGCAAACCGCAGATCGAGGATCAGGTTGTGGGCTTCCATCCACGAAATCTCCGGTTGTTGCATTCCTGCAACCGATGCCGGGATAACGATCCACAGGAATAACAGGCATATATGATTCAGTAGTTTCAGATCCAGTTTGGTTATGACAAAAAAAGCTGCCTTGAACAGTCAGGCAGCTTTTCTTTAATCAATGGAGTCTATATTGCGTTAACGAAGATTTTCCACAATAAGTAGCCCGATCTATACAGCAACGTCCTGGGTGATATCATCATCAACCAGTATTCTTCCACAATATTCACAGACTATGATCTTTTTCCTTGATTTTATATCCAGTTGTCTCTGAGGAGGGATCTTATTGAAACATCCTCCACAGGCATCTCGCTGCACAGTAACTACGGCAAGTCCATTCCGTGCATTCATGCGTATTCGCTGATAGGCTGTCAATAATCTGGGATCGATCTTTGTCTTTATCCCGTTCAATTTATTAACTAAAAGCTCTTCCTCTTTCTTCGTATCGGCAATGATCTCATCCAGTTCTGATTTTTTATTATCCAGGTCACCATTTCTATCTTCAAGTACCGACTTTGACTCTGCAATGACCTCATTTTTCTCTTTCAACTGAACGGTAAATTCGCGAATTCTTTTTTCGCAAAGCTCAATTTCAAGTGTCTGAAATTCTATCTCTTTGGATAATGAATCAAATTCCCGGTTATTGCGAACATTCATTTGCTGCTCTTCATATTTCTTTATCAGGATTTCAGCACTTTTAATCTCATTTTTCTTATTCAAAACTGCTGTTTCCAGGCTATTAACCTCATCGTTGAAATTATTAA
>CAYZVJ010000089.1:2737-13468 GCA_964481765.1 uncultured Rikenellaceae bacterium
CCGAAAAATGAACTGCAAATTTAGGGAATTTTTTCGTAAGAATATCATAAAAGATCTCCAATGTAAATTGCTCACTTTCAAAATGACCGATGTCTACCACAAGGATTTGATTATCGGCATCAAAATACTGGTGGTATTTGAAATCGGCAGAGATAAAAACATCGGCTCCTGCACGGATGGCATCCGGTAGCAGGTGGCTGCCGCTCCCTCCACAGACCGCAATTTTCTGCAAGGGTTTTCCGGGCAGCGTTGTATGTTTAATCACTGGTACAGAGAACAACTCTTTTATTCTCCCGAGGAACATTCTCTCTTCTTCGGGTTCATTCAATTCACCCAGCAGGCCTGAGCCAACGTTCCCATAGGCATTATCCAGCGGGTAGAGGTCATATGCAACCTCCTCATAGGGATGGGAGTCGAGAAGGGCTTTCACGATCTTTTTCTCAAGGTATTTTGGGAAAATTGTCTCAATTCTGACCTCCTGTTCAAAATGGATCACTCCTTTCTTTCCCACGTAGGGACTGGAATCATCACCACCCCTGAAGCTTCCTTCTCCCGTGATATTGAAGCTACACATATCGTACTTTCCAATCACCCCGGCCCCGGCATTGAAAATCGTTTCGCGGACACCGGAAGCGTTATCATGAGGGACAAATATGACCAGTTTGGTGAGTTGATTTTTGACAGGGCTCAGAATGCGGGTGTTATTCAACCCGATCTTTTCTGCGATTTTTGAATTAACACCACCCATTACATTATCGAGGTTGGTATGCATGGCATAAATGGCAATATCATTCTTAATTGCTTTTATGACTGCTCTTTCAAAGGATGTTTTACCGGTAAGGCTCTTTATCCCGAAAAAGATCACCGGATGATGAGAGATTATCAATTGAGCATCGATCTCCATGGCTTCTTCCACGATTGCTTCAGTAACGTCAAGTGCCAGCAATGCACGTTTAACCATCATGTCAGCGTCTCCGATGATCAATCCTGAATTATCATAGGACTCCTGAAAAGACAATGGAGCAAAAGATTCCAGGTAGTGTGTAATTTCTCTTAGCTTCATGGTTTTGATGTTTTGGGTTTCTTTCCAGCTTCTCTCCAACGAAACCCGTTATATGCCTTGTTTAGCAGTGTTAACAGAAGCAGAGGGACAGGTCCGAATAACCTGCCACCTCATCAGGTTCTGCATACAATGCGACAAATCATATACTTTAGGATGATGCTGATGGCTACAGTGATTCCCTTATTTCAAGCAGAATCTCCTTAATGTCATTTAACGATTTGATCACCTGAAAATTATTGATTGTATCCTCCCTGTTCTCTTTAAGCTTCATTTTTGCACCTTTCAGGGTAAGTCCCCGCTCCTTCACAAGGTGATATATAATATGGAAATTATCGATATCTTCTTTGGTAAACAATCGGTTCCCTTTCTTGTTTTTGTGTGGTTTAATGATATCAAATTCTTTCTCCCAGTAGCGGATCAGAGAGGTATTGACGTTGAACATTTCGGCTAATTCACCGATGGAATAGTAGACTTTTTCAATTTTGTTTTCTTTGTACGGCATGACAATGAATGTGGGAATAGCATAAAAATCGTTCACACTAAAATAGTAAAATAAAATTCAAGAATCAATAGTTTCACTCCTCTTCTCCAAGGCAATAGAGATATCCATCCCTTGAAGCAATATAAATCCTCCTGTTCCATGCAATGGGGGTAGCTTCAATGGGAGCGACAAATTTATCCAGCAGGATAAATTCGAGATCCTGATTAAACTCAAACAGGAACAATCCGTTATAACCGGCAACGATCAGGCGGTTTTCAATAAAAACCGGGGTAGAGATCGAGGGACCGAGATAGGTTTTGTAGATTAATTCGGGTGTTGGATAATAGCTAATGCTGTCGGGGCCGGCAACAGTGATCTCCTCCTGAATCTCCTGATGGTTCACAACATACAAATAACCATCGATCCCGATTGTAGCAGCCAACCCGGGTGTATCATCCGTTTTATAATAATCATTGATACCCACAGATCCAATGACTCCTCCTTTCCATGAAACAAAATCATGGTTTTCTGTTGGCAGGAACCATATTACCGCATCGCGTTCATCCCGTGCCGGATCGAGTTTAAATACCCCGCCCTTCCCGGGTATGTATTGTTTCTCAACCGAAACCAACAGGCAACTGTCATTGGTAACTACCGGGGTACCATCCATATCGGAACCAATAAAGAAATCCCAATCGATCTCCTTTGTAATCCGGTTAAAACCAAAAACATGACCGGAGCCGGAACTGAGGTATATCCTGTTACCCAGTAAGCTGGGTGATGCTTCTGTAACAACATTATACTGATGTGCTTTAACATCGTCCGGAGTATACAGCTTCCTGCTTTTAATAATCTGCGGTTGTAGCATCTCATTCAGCATACGGGCTTTCTTTGGATCCGGATCAAATACAGTAAAGAGTCCGTTCTCCAGTCCGATATAACCTGTATCGGCGATCATCAGTGCCGAACCGTCTACATCCCTGCTATAGCTGTCGGTCCATTGACTATCCAACCTCCATAGTTCGGTTCCGGTCAGGTATGAAATTGCCCTGAAGCTGGGTATGTGGGGAGAATCAAGGTAATTACCCGACCCTAATCGACTGCCCTGAAGAATGATGATCTGCTCTTCCGGATGGTCAGCATTCTCATTAACCCAGATCGTTCCGGTTCCCTTTACAACATCGTCAAAGGCATATTGCCAGACGATCTCCCCGGTTTCAGCACGGATTTTCTTTAAATGATGGTCGTACGCTCCCTGAATGATGAACAGTTCCCCATTCTCCTCAACCAGTAATGGTTGTCCGGTCCAGCCTGCACCAGCCCACTCTGTGGTTCCAAGTTTCCTGGAAAGCAAGGTCTCTCCCTTTCCAAGGTAAAGTTTCCAAATAATTTTTAGCTGTGAAGGAGCAGCATTACCATAATAATTTCTTCGTTCATTACCCAGGAAGGTTTTGATCCTCGGGATAACCGCCAGTGAATCCTGTTCGTACTCCAGACCAGTCAACCCGTTTTCTGCACCCGCCGGGAGGATCATTCCATCATCCGTAATGTCCACCAGAGCATCCGGGAAATCGGTTTTTGTCAGGTCTTTCAATTCCGTGATTGCCTTTCCGGAATAGTCGATTTCAGGAATTCCTCTTCCCCGCTGAACGATCGGAAATACTTTTCCTTTCAGAAATTTACCTTCCTTATTTACGGATAACCGGACCATGGGAGCAACTCCGTTTGGGCCCTCCAGTTTAAACCTTCCATACGTACAGAAATTTCCTAAACTATAAAGGATGATCCGCTCCCGATAGCATTCTGCAGCACGCGTGACATGAGGTCCGTGTCCGACGACAATATCCGCACCTGCATCCACCGCAATGTGAGCAAATTCATACACATTACCCCGGTTGAATCCAAGATAGGTCTCATCCTCTCTTGTCACATGCCGGTGATCTTTCCCTTCTGCACCTCCATGAAACGAAACGATGACAATATCGCATTCGCTATCCAGCATGCGAATTATTTCCTGTACCTGCCTGCTGTTCGTGAGATCAGTTGTCCCGGGATGAGGTGAAAAGGCACAAAAACCATAGGTAATGCTATCTTTCCCGATATAACTTACCGGATGATCCTGCAGTCCTGCTGTTTTAATGCCTGCATTTTCAAGGATCATCCTGGTTCTTTCCCTGCCGGCTGCACCGAAATCGCCGTTGTGGTTGTTTGCCAGGCTTAAAAAATCAAAACCGGCAGAAACAAGGCATTCAGCAAAATGATCTGGCATCCGGAAGACAAAACACTGGGTTGTATCCTTGCATTTCTTGGGTTCCCCTTCTTCACCGGCAAACGTACCTTCAAGATTTCCACACGTAATATCTGCATCAACCAGAAGATTAGCAACATTTGCCAGTAATGGAGAGCACTCTCCTCCCGGTGGCAGGTATATCCCTGAGGGGTAATCCGTACCCAGCATAATATCACCGACACAGAGGATATCGAGCGTATCTGCCTGAACAACCGCATCAGCAACCAGCAACTGTTGCTCATAAGCCAGTTCAGTTTGATCAACCGACAGGAAGATGATAAGGGTATAACAGGCTAATCCAAGAAGATTCATGCTGAGATCGGAAAAAAAAAGCAGGAAATTTATCTGATCCGCTTTCCTGCCTTACATGATAAAACGATGTTCCGGCTAATCAAAGGATTGCCCGGATGCCATCGATAATTCAATCATTCGGTCATATTCCTCTGCTGTCAGATCATCAAAGAAGTAGTTAATCGGATTGACTTTTTTCCCATTGTGATGAACTTCATAGTGAAGATGCGGAGCAGTCGACAATCCCGTACTTCCGACAAAACCGATTACATCTCCCCGCTTCACCTTTTGACCTTTTGTTACGTTGAATTTGCTCAGATGAGCATAGCGGGTGACGTATCCATAACCATGATCAATTCTGACTTCGTTGCCGTAACCTCTTCGCGAACTGATTGTTGCTACAATAGTGCCGTCACCGGTTGCATAAATTTCCGTTCCTTTAGGGGCTGTAAAATCGATTCCCTCATGGAATTTCCTGATCTTGTAGATGGGATGTATCCGGTATCCCCACCCCGATCCGGTTCGCTTCAGGTCCTTATTGGAAATGGGCTGAATGGCGGGAAGGCTGGCAATAAACTTTTCTTTATTCATCGCCAGATCAATCACTTCATCATACGACTTCGATTGAACATATACTTTCTTCAGAATATTATCCAGTCGTTTTGCCGTCTCAATAACGATTTCCGAATTATCATACCCCTCAAGTTCTGCATAACGGTTAATTCCACCCATACCGGCATTACGTACGGATGTTGAAATGGGTTCAGCTTCAAAAATGGTACGGTAAATGTTGTCGTCCCTCTCCTGTAACTCTTCCAGCACGTTTTCCACGGTAGCAAGCTTCCTGTTCATCACATCATATTGCAGGATAAGCTGATCGTTTTCTCTGATCAACGCTTTCTCTTTGGGAGAATCAAAAAGCAGTGTGAAAACAACGGTATAAAGAATAGCCAGTAAAACACTAGCCATAAAATAGCTGAAAAACCGGACGGTTTTATCCCAGAAACTCAGTCTGATCTTATCAAAACTTAACGATTCCGGGTTATATTTGAATTTCTCTTTTGCCATATTATATTAATCCTTAGAAGGATGGCGCTTAAAAAAAGCGCTCAACGTGAAGCAAATCTAATTTAAATAATTTAATTTTACAAGCCAGTCCCACCAGGATTTATGAAAACAGGTGTATTTTTCAAACTTAAAATCCTCAATATCAGTACTCTATGAATTCAAGCCAGCTGAGAGAAGTCTTTTTTACATTTTTCCGATCGAAACAACATCATATTGTTCCATCAGCACCCATGGTGATAAAGAACGATCCCACACTGATGTTCACAAACGCGGGTATGAACCAGTTTAAAGACATTTTCCTGGGTAACTCTCCGGTTAAACATTCCCGCATTGCCAATACACAGAAATGCCTTCGGGTATCGGGAAAACATAATGATCTTGAGGAGGTTGGGCATGACACCTTCCACCATACCATGTTTGAGATGCTGGGAAACTGGTCATTTGGGGATTATTTCAAAAGAGAAGCCATACACTGGGCTATGGAATTCCTGGTTGAAACCTTACAGATACCCAAAAATCGTCTCTATGCCACTGTTTTTGAAGGAAATCCCGAAGAAAACCTTGAGAGGGATGAGGAAGCGTATACCTTCTGGAAAGAAGTAATTGAGGAAGACCGGATATTGACCGGCTCGAAAAAAGATAATTTCTGGGAAATGGGAGATACCGGACCCTGTGGACCCTGCTCGGAGATTCATGTCGATATGAGAGCAGACGGGGAAAGGAAAAAAGTGAGTGGAAGAGCGCTGATTAACAAAGATCACCCTCTGGTAATTGAGATCTGGAACCTTGTCTTTATCCAATATAACAGAAAAGCGGATGGAAAACTTGAACCCCTGCCAAACAAGCACATCGATACAGGCATGGGATTTGAACGATTGTGTATGGTGGTGCAGAAGAAGCAATCCAATTATGATACGGATATTTTTCAACCCCTGATTCAACATATTTCAAAGCTCACAGCATTGGAATATGGCAAAAGCGAAGAGTCCGATACGGCGATGCGGGTTGTTGCCGACCATCTCCGTGCCATTGCTTTTTCCATTGCAGATGGACAAATACCGTCTAATACAAAAGCCGGTTATGTGATTCGAAGGATCCTGCGAAGAGCCGTTCGCTATGGATATACATTCCTTCAACAAACCGAACCGTTCATTCATAAACTGGTCGCAACCCTGGCAAAAAACATGGGGGATGCATTCCCCGAATTGAAAGAACAACAAAGCCTCATCGAACGGGTAATTCATGAAGAGGAAGTTGGTTTCCTTAAAACACTCGATACCGGGATCCGATCGCTTGATCAGATCATTCAGGAATCCAAAACATCAGAGCGAAAAACAATCGATGGGAAAATCGCATTTGAATTGTATGACACCTATGGTTTCCCCCTCGATCTCACTGAACTTATCCTGAAAGAGAATGATCTTTCAGTGAACCGGAACGAATTTGAACAAGAAATGAAAAACCAGAAGGAACGATCCAGAAATGCCGCTGCTGTTGAGACCGATGACTGGATAACAATTCGGGATGAAAAGGCTGGCGAATTTATCGGATACCAGAAACCTGAAGCAGATGTGCGGATAGTCCGGTATCGGAAAGTAAAATCAAAAGGGAAAGAATTTTACCAGTTGGTTTTTAACTGCACTCCGTTTTATGCTGAATCGGGCGGACAGATAGGTGACAGAGGTTATATCGAATCGGGGGGTAAGCGGTATCCCGTTCACGATACAATCAAGGAGAATGAACTAACAATCCACATAGCACCCGGGTTGCCGGATAAGAGAGATGAACAATTCCATGCTGTGGTGGACCTGGAAAGGAGAAATCGTATAGCCAATAACCATACAGCCACCCACCTGTTGCATCACGCCCTCAGGAACGTGTTGGGATCGCATGTTGAACAAAAAGGATCGTTGGTAACACCCGATCACCTCCGGTTTGATTTTTCTCATTTCCAGAAAGTGACCGATAATGAGATAATGAAGATCGAATCCATGGTGAATGAACTCATTCGCTCAAACCTGAGACGGGAAGAACAGGTGAACATTTCCATGGTTGAAGCAAAGGAATCAGGGGCAATCGCTCTGTTCGGTGAAAAATACGGAGACCGGGTACGGACCATTAAATTCGGAGACTCAATGGAGCTTTGTGGTGGAATCCATGTGGAAGCAACCGGTCAGATCGGCTTTTTTAAGATCATTTCCGAAAGCGCGATTGCAGCCGGAATAAGAAGAATTGAAGCCATTACCGCACAGAAAGCCGAACAGTATATCACCGAACAGCTCAACCTCCTGAAAGAGATCGGCAGACAAATTAAAGGATCTGACGATCTGATACAGGATGTTCGTAATCTGGTAAAGCAAAACAACCTGCTGAATAAACGCGTGGAAGCATTTGAAAAAGAAGACCTTAAACTGTTAAGGAAAACCCTGGCGAGCAAGATCATCCGGATAAACGATATGAACGTGATTGCCGAAGAGATTGAGATTCACTCCGTGGAAGGAATAAAAGACCTTGCCTTCCAGCTCAAAAAAGAGGTAAACGATCTCTTCCTGATCCTCGGAGCCGAATTGAATGGAAAAGCTAACCTTGCTATCATGATAGCCGACAATCTGGTGAAAGAAAAAGATCTCAATGCCAGCAACATGATCAAAGCGATTGCGATAGAGATCAAGGGCGGTGGTGGTGGCCAGCCATTCTTTGCCACAGCAGGAGGTCAGGACCCATCAGGCATTCAACGGGCGATCACACAGGCAAAGGATATCATCTCAAAAGTTTAATCCAACTATTCCGCTTCCTTTGAAAATATATCACGGATTATTTCTGCATATTTTCCAGCGATCACCTTACGCTTCAGGCTCAATTTTGCGGACAGTTCACCCGTTAGCGTAGACCATTCTTCACACACCAGCCTGAACCGTTTGATCTGTTCATGAAATGCAAGCTGTTTATTGATCTCGTTCACTTCCTCCTGATACCTGGCAATAACTTCCGGAATCTGGATCAATTCTTCGTTATCTCTGAATTTCACGTCGTGCAATGTACACCATTTATGCAGGAACTCGAAATTGGGAGCGATCAGGGCGCTGGAGAACTTTTCATTTTCCCCGATCACCATGATCTGCTCAATAAAAAATGATTCCTTGAATTTGTTTTCGATTACCTGGGGAGCAACGTATTTTCCACTGGAGAGTTTAAAGATCTCCTTTTTACGATCGGTGATCTTCAGGTATTTATTCTCTACCAGCACACCGATATCACCGGTATGGAACCATCCTTCCTCATCGATAACCTCTTTTGTGAGTTCCGGCTGCTTATAATATCCCAGCATGATATTGGGACCCTTGCACAGGATCTCTCCGTCATCCGCAATTTTCACTTCCACCCCCTCGATAACCGGTCCAACAGTTCCCACTTTGATCTCCTGCGTGGTATAATTGTTTACAGCAATAACCGGTGAAGTTTCTGTCAATCCGTATCCTTCAAGAATGACAACTTTAGCAGCGCTGAAAACTCTGGCAAGCCTTGGTTGTAGAGCAGCTCCACCGGAGACGATGATCTTTGCATTTCCGCCCAGTGCTTCCCTCCATTTCGAAAAGATCAACTTGTCAGCAACGCCCAATTGCTTCATGTACCACCAGCCATTTCCTTTTGGGGGTTCGAATCTGAGTCCCAGGTTAACGGCCCAGAAAAAGATCTGTTTTTTCAGGTAGGGCAGATCCTTTCCTTTTCCAATGATTGTGTCATAAACCCGCTCGAGAAGCCTCGGGACAGTGCTGAACAGATCGGGCTTAACCTCTTTCAGGTTCTCCACAATGGTTCCCATGCTTTCGGCATAGTAAATGCTCATCCCTTTGTATTGGAAATGATAATTAAGCATCCGCTCATAGATATGGCTGATGGGAAGAAAACTCAAAATTTTTGATTCTGGTCCAAATGGATGCACGGGCGCTGTGGCAAGAACGTTAGTAATGATGTTGTGGTGATTGAGCATCACACCTTTGGGGAAGCCGGTCGTGCCGGATGTATAGATAATGGTCAACAGTTCCTGCGGAGAAATACCCTTTTTAATCTCCTTCAGCTCATTCTCAAATTTTGATGCGTTCTCTTTCCCAAGTTCGAGCACTTCCATCCATGATTTCGCTCCTTCCACATCATTGAATGTATAAACTTCCTGTACTGTTTTGGTTTTTTGGATAATGGGTTTGAGCTTCTCGTATAAGCTTTTATCAGTAATGAAAACAATCTTCGGCTCTGCGTGCTCTAAGATATACTCATAGTCCTCAAAACTGATTGTGGGGTAAATAGGAACGTGGACAATACCAGCCTGACTCATCCCCATATCGGCAAAATTCCACTCGGGTCGTCCGCTGGAGACGGTTGCAACCCTGTCTCCTTTTTTCAAACCAAGTGCCAGCAAACCATAACTCATGTAGGTTGAATTATCAACATACTCTTTTGTGCTGTACCTGATCCATTCTTTATTTTTTTTGCCCGCCAGGGCATCCTCTTTTGGATGGTTTGCCAATGACTGTTCGAGGAGATCAAATGTTCTGGTTACTTCCATGATTGTGTTTTTTGTTTAATCAAATATAATCAAATTTGAATAATTTAAAAGAGTATCGATTCTCTCTCCCATAATATCCTGTTGGATTTGTTTTTTAGATTATTTTTCGAAACTTTGGCTTGAAATGAAATATCCATTAACACGATAAAAAAAATGAAAAGGAAAGTCTTTGTTTTGCTGTTTCTGGCACTTATCAGTACCGCTTTCAAAAAGGATAAGCCTGCCTATCGCCTCTTCATTCAGAGTGGGAAAGAGGTTACATATTCGAAAATGGTGAACGATCTGCAGGGCGCCGACATGATCTTTTTCGGAGAACTCCATGATAATCCCATAGCACACTGGCTGGAATATGAGCTTACCAGCGATCTGTACGAAGTGAAAGGAAAGGATCTTGTGCTTGCTGCAGAAATGTTTGAGTCCGATAATCAGATCATTATTAATGAATACATGAAGGATGCAATTTCAGAAAGCAGTTTTGAAGGCGAAATGCGGTTATGGAAGAACTACCAAACCGATTATAAACCATTGGTGCGGTTTGCAAAAGATAGTGGATTGGTGTTCGTTGCCTCAAACATTCCCAGACGTTATGCCTCTCTTGTATTCAGTAAAGGATTTGAAGGATTGGAAGAACTTTCCGAAACGGCAAAACAGTTTATTCATCCCCTCCCCATACCCTATGATCCGGAATTGAAATGTTATAAGGATATGTTGAAAATGGGAGCAATGGGAGGAGCTCATGCCAATGAGAATCTTCCAAAAGCACAGGCTGTTAAAGATGCCACGATGGCTCATTTTATCATGAAGCACTGGCAGCCCGGAAAACAGATCATTCATTTCAACGGTAGTTATCATTCCGATAATTTTCAGGGAATCATCTGGTATATTCAGAAAAACCACCCGGAACTGATCATCCGTACAATCACCACAAAACTTCAGGATAACCTGGACGTGGTTGAGGAAGAGCATGTTAACGC
>CAYZVJ010000090.1:0-2354 GCA_964481765.1 uncultured Rikenellaceae bacterium
TATTTTTAGGCAATTAACCTTTTTCAGATGCCCAGTTTTGTAATCACACAGAAATGCGATGGGTGCAAGGCACTCGATCGTACTGCCTGTCAGTACATTTGCCCGAACGATCTGATGGTCCTGGACAGGGAGACGGGGAAAGCGTACAACCGTGCACCGGAAATGTGTTGGGAATGTTACAGTTGCGTTAAAATCTGTCCCACCCAGGCAATTGAAGTACGGGGATATGCTGATTTCATACCGATGGGAGCAGTTGTTCACCCGATGCGTGGAACGGATCACATACTCTGGACAGTTAAATTTCGTGATGGTCAGGTCCAGAGATTCAAGTTTCCGATCCGTACCACCCAGGAAGGGAAAGCTAATCCGGATGCAGGATATCCAACAGGAACAGAAGATTTAAAAAGTCCGTTGTTGCGCACGGAGCCGGACTCTACCGGCATGTCTGACCTGGCTAAAATATGAAAATAATGGAAAAAGCTGAGCACTTCGAAACGGTTATGGTCGACACCGATCTGCTGATCCTGGGAGGAGGAATGGCTGCCTGTGGTGCAGCATATGAAGCTTCACACTGGGCAAAACAACACAACCTGAGAGTAACACTGGTCGATAAGGCGGCTATGGAACGAAGCGGTGCGGTAGCCATGGGATTATCCGCAATTAACCAGTACCTGGGATTGAAAGATGGCAGGAACAAACTGGAGGATTATATAACCTATGTCAAGAATGATCTCATGGGGATTGCCAGGGACGACCTTGTGGCAAACATTGCCCGTCATGTCGATTCGTCGGTTCACCTGTTTGAAAAATGGGGACTGCCGATCTGGAAGGACGAACAGGGGAACTATGTAAATGAGGGGAGGTGGCAGATCATGATCAACGGTGAATCCTATAAACCGATCGTAGCCGAAGCAACGAAAAATGCCCTGAACGAGCTCGGAGAAAACGGAAGTTATTACGAACGAATTTTTATCACCGGTCCCCTGCTGGATGGGAACCGGTGCATCGGCGCAACCGGGTTCAGTGTGCGCGAGAACAAGTTTTATGTTTTTAAAGCGAAAAGTGTCATTGCTGCCATGGGTGGAGCAGTACATGTTTTCCGGCCCCGTTCTGACGGAGAGGGTATGGGACGATCCTGGTACCCTCCGTTTAATTCCGGAGCGAGCGCATATTTTACGCTGAAAGCAGGCGCTGAGATGACCTGCCAGGAGATTCGTTTTGTTCCGGTCCGGTTCAAAGATGCATACGGTCCGGTTGGTGCCTGGTTTTTGTTGTTTAAGTCACAGGCGACCAACGCTCTGGGTGAAAATTATATGGAAACCAGGGCAGATGAATTAAAGAACTGGTTGCCTTATGGGACTGCAAAACCCACACCGGCAAACCTTCGCAACTACCTGATGATGCTCGAGGTGCAAGAGGGCAAGCATCCGATCTACATGCGGACAGAAGAGGCCATACAAAACATTGTCCGTATGTCGAGCGATGAAGAGTCGGCAAGAAAAACACTGAAAAGGCTGGGAAATGAAGCCTGGGAGGACTTTTTGGATATGACCATCAGCCAGGCATTGCTCTGGGCATCTACCAATGTAAAACCGGAAGAAAAACCCTCGGAAATCGCTGCCTGCGAACCCTATTTTATTGGTTCCCATTCGGGTGGATCGGGTGCCTGGGTCAGCGGTCCGGAAGACCTGGCTCCGCCGGATTACCGTTGGGGTTACCCGAATATGACCACCGTACAGGGTCTTTATGCAGCAGGAGATGCATCAGGTGCCTCGAGCCATAAATTTTCCTCCGGTTCATTTACCGAGGGACGGATTGCCGGTAAAGCAGCCATTTCATTCTGTGTTGACCACCCCGGGATGGCAGAACCCCCTGAAGAGAAGATCATCGAAATAAAAGAAAATACATTCAAACCTCTCCAAACCTTCGATCAACATAAAGAGTATACCAATAATACGAATGTGAATCCGCACTTCATCAAACCCCACATGTTCATGTTCCGGCTTCAGAAAATCATGGACGAATATGCCGGAGGCGTATCAAGCCTTTTCAGAACTTCCCGCCCCCTGCTTGAAAAAGGACTCGAATTCCTGCAGTTTATGAAGGAGGATGCAGAAAAACTGGCAGCAGAGGACAGCAATGAACTGATGCGTTGCTGGGAAAATATTCACCGCCTGTGGCAGGCAGAATCACACATCCGTACCATGTTGTTTCGTGAAGAAACCCGGTGGCCCGGATATTATTTCCGGACCGATTTCCCAACCATGGATGAAAAATGGCATTGCTTTGCAAATTGTCGGTGGGATCCTGAATCGGGGGAGTGGGAAATGATGAGGAAAGAGGTGATTGATCTG
>CAYZVJ010000090.1:2454-6708 GCA_964481765.1 uncultured Rikenellaceae bacterium
TTGGAGGACAGGTGGCTGGAATGAACCAGTATTTTCCAAAACTTTGCCCTCCGTATTGCGGACTGGAAATCAACTTCAGGAGAATCCGTGAAAATCCAAACATTGATCTGCAGACTTCCACTATAGCTAAAACAGTTGAAGGTTGTGAAGGAAATTTTCAGGTGACACTCGAAACGTTACCATCCCATGTGAATGAGAATTGCACCTGCTGTGGCGAATGTACACCGGTCTGCCCGGTTGAAAGATCCGATCCATTCAACCTGGGATTAAGCCAGACCAAAGCGATATACCACCCCCATGACCTGGCGTTTCCTTCACGCTTTACCATTGATCCCCTTGTTTGCCTGAAGGAGGAATGCGGGAAATGTGTTGATGCCTGTACATACCAGGCGATCGATCTGACTGAGAAATCAATTCAAAAAATCGTCCACACCGGTGCCATTGTTATTGCAACGGGCTGGAAATTATACGATGCAGCGAAACTGACCGACCTGAAATTTGGTGTTTATCCCGATGTGATTACCAGCATGATGTTGGAGAGAATGGCTGCACCAAACGGGGCGTTTCATGGACAGGTGGTCAGACCCTCGAATGGAGAAACTCCCGCGAATATTGCTTTCGTTCAATGTGCAGGATCAAGGGATGAAAATCATTTACCCTACTGTTCGGGTATCTGTTGCTCAGCATCGATGAAACAGGCACTTTTTCTTGCAGAAAAATATCCGGAAGCAACGATCAGGATCTTTTATATCGACCTCCGTGTCATGGGAAGAAATGAAGATTTCCTGAACAGGGTCGAGAACCATCCGGGGATTGAACTGGTAAAAGGCAAGATTGGGGCAATAAAACAAGCTGAAAACGGAGAACAACTGATTCTGGAAGCGGAAAACATCATGTCGGGTAAGAAGGAGACAACCCGGGCTGACCTTGTGATCCTGGCTCTGGGGATCCAGCCAAATCCGGTTGGATTAGAGGAGGTGATTTTTGATGAATCGGGTTTTGTCTCTCCGGAGCACCTGATCCCCGGTTTTTATGCCGCCGGGTGTTGCAGAAACCCGATGGATGTGTCTATGTCGGTAAAAGATGCTACCGGAACAGCCTTGAAGGCAATACAATCGGTGGTGAGAACGAAACGGGAAGTAATACGGTAGTCAGACGATTGTCACACCTATCTGCCAGCCACAGGCTGGTAAACCGGCAGGCAGGCAATAGTCAATTGTAATTCGGTTGTAATTGATTTGTTCACATGGTGAATCAGGATATAAATAACAGGATTGGCGTTTTTTTTTGCAGCGGTTGTTCGATCGGTGACAGGCTTGATATTGATTCCCTGCGGGAAATCTGTTCAAGAGAGAAGCAGGTTGTTCTGTCAGAGTCACATCCTTTCCTGTGCCATGCTGATTACCGCAATAAGGTTTTAGATGCCATTGCTGAGCACAAACTGGATAAAGTGGTGGTTGGAGCCTGTTCACCCCGTGTAAAGCGGAAAGAGCTGTCTTTTACCTCCATCCTTACGGAAAGGGTAAACCTCAGAGAACAGGTTATCTGGAGCCATTCTGCCGGGGATGAGAATACCCGGATGCTTGCTGAAGATTCGATGAGGATGGGGATTGCCAGGGCAAAAACAACAGGGATACCTGATCCTGAGATACAACCCGACCTTACCACAGACATCCTTGTCCTGGGTGGAGGGATAACGGGCATGTCAGCAGCTATTGAAAGCGCCAGAGCCGGTTACCGTGTATTTCTTGTGGAAAGAGAAGAAACGCTGGGTGGGAAAGCTGCATTACTGTATAAACAGATTCCTGCTCAGGCACCCTATGATCAACTGGCAGAACCAATCGTTCATCAGATGATCAGCGAGACCGAAAGCGAACAGGGAATAGAAATATTCAGATCGACTACGATTCAGAGCATATCAGGCCAGCCGGGAGAGTTCGATATTTTGTTATCTGAAAACGGGACAAAGAAACAGATCAAAGCTGCGAGCATCATCATGGCAACCGGTTGGAAACCATACGATGCCACTCGATTGAAGGAATATGCCTATGGAAAAAATTCCAATGTGATAACCAGCCACGAACTGGAAGAGATGGTTGACGGATCAACAATTCTAAGGCCATCCGATAAGAAACCAGTCCGGCGTGTTCTGTTTATCCAGTGTGCCGGATCACGGGATCCGAACCACCTTCCCTACTGTTCTACCTATTGTTGCGGGACATCACTGAAACAGGCAAAATATTTCAGGGATATGAATCCCGATTCACAGGTATTTATAATATACCGGGATATCCGTGCGTATGGGACAATAGAGTATTTTTATAAAGAGGTGCAGAAAGATGAAGCCATCTTCATGACGAAAGGAGTAGTATCCGGTGTTTTCGGTTCAGAAAATGAATTGGTAGTTGAAGTAAAAGAGTCGTTGATTGATGACCTGTTTCGTATAAACGTTGATCTGGTTGTCCTTGCAACGGGAATGGTACCGAACGATGCGGAGGATCTGCACCTTACCTACCGACTCGGAAAAGGGTTGCCCGGGTTGAAGTATGATTTCCCGGACTCCCATTTCATCTGTTTTCCTTATGAAACGAGACGCACCGGCATCTATGCTGCCGGGAATCTACGCACACCAGGGTTTATCCCCATGTGTATGGAAGATGCTGCAGGTGCTGCTATGAAAGCCATACAATGTGCCGAATTGACCAGGCAAGGAAAATCGGTTCATCCCCGCTCCGGAGACCGCAGTTACCCCGAATTGTTTATGCAGCGCTGTACCGATTGCAAACGGTGTACGGAGGAATGTCCTTTCGGATCCTATGATGAGACAGAAAAAGGGAGGCCCCTTCCCAATCCGAACCGCTGCAGGAGATGCGGTATCTGTGTGGGTTCATGTCCCGAACGAATCATTAGCTTCCAGGATTTTTCCATTCACTCTGTTTCATCCATGATCAAAGCGATTCATGTGCCGGATGTATTTGCGGAAAAACCAAGGGTGCTTGCTTTCGTTTGTGAAAACGATGCCTATCCGGCGTTTGATATGGCTGGAATGCAGCGGCTTGAATACAGTCCCTTCCTGCGCATTATTCCGGTCCGTTGCATTGGTACAGTGAATCCTGTCTGGATTTCCGATGCCCTCTCACACGGGTTTGACGGCATCCTTCTGATCGGCTGTAAACCGGGTGATAATTATCAATGCCATTACATCCAGGGCAGTGAACTGTTGGAAACACGGGGCGAAAACATGCAGGAAACACTGAAAACGATGATGCTGGAGCCGGAAAGAATACGTACCGAATTCCTGGAGATCAATGAATATTACCGGATACCGGAAATTGTTGACGGTTTCCTCGAAGAAATAGAAACCATGGGGCCAAATCCGTTTAAGGGGTTATGAAATGTAATACAATGGTAACTCGATTGTAATTCAATAGTAACTCAATAGAGATAAAATTGTGATTTGGTGATGGATGACATAGATGAAACAATGAATTACTATGAATTACACGAGTCCTGATTCATCTGGGCGAGTAAATTACACGAACCGCCATTTCTGCCAGCAGGCAGAGATAGCGGGGAGTGAGTTACAATAGAATTACCATGGAATAGATAAACGAAGGGGATGTATAGTATTAATCCGGATATATCGCTTATTAATTATCTCAGAAAGGATTGCAGTTCAGCTATTTCCACCTGCATGCAGTGTGGTTCCTGCAGTGCTGTTTGTGAGCTTTCTCCGGAAGATAAACCATTTCCGAGGAAAGAGATGATCTGGGCAAGCTGGGGATTACGCGAGAAGATCCTGGGTGATCCGGACATCTGGTTATGCCATCAGTGTGGCGACTGCACGGTAACCTGTCCGCGGGATGTACGGCCCGGGGATGTCATTGCCTCCCTGCGCAGTTACCATTATCTGTATTATGCCCGCCCCCGGTTTCTTGGAAAGTGGCTCCATTCTCCGAAATACCTTCCACTGATCATCTTTTTTCCTGCACTGATCATTGTAGGGATCATTGCATTAGCCGCGACCATCAAGGTACCTGAAGGGCCGGTCAATTATTCAATTTTTTTCCCTCACCTCTGGCTGAATGTTTCTTTCTTCTTCTTTGTACTGGTATTCTATGGATTCTTTATTTCAGGGATCATGCAATTTCTCAGTGAGATGAATCAACGCACTGATCCTCCGGTTTCCCCGGGAACCCTATGGAAAAACAGCTGGCAGGTTTTAAAAGAGATCCTGACACACCGGCATTTTCG
>CAYZVJ010000090.1:6808-12569 GCA_964481765.1 uncultured Rikenellaceae bacterium
TATGGAAAAACAGCTGGCAGGTTTTAAAAGAGATCCTGACACACCGGCATTTTCGAAAGTGCACCAGAAACCGATTCCGGTATACAGCTCATTTTTTAGTGTTCTGGGGATTTGTAATGCTGCTGGCAGTTACGCTTTTTGCCATTCTTTCAACCCTCTTTTTCGAATACCCTCTGCCCTTTCTGAATCCCATCAAAATCGCCGGGAACCTTGGGGGGATGATGCTTCTCACAGGGATTTCGATCATGTTGTTAATGCGGTTGTCCAACCGCCAGGATAGACAAGGTTCAAACTATTTCGACTGGTTCTTTCCGGTAACCCTTTTATTGCTTACCTTATCGGGTGGGATGGTAGAAATGGCAAGGTTTATGAACTGGACAGCAGCATACCTGATCTATTTTATCCACCTGGTGCTTGTTTGGATGGTCATCCTGTACGCACCGTATACAAAATTCGGACATTTTCTTTTCCGGACCGTAGCTCTTATTGCGGCGAAGCAAAGAGGCCGTCAGATTTTAAAAAAACAAACCCCAACCGAGTAACGCTGAATGAACCATCGAATATTGTTCAACAATATTCATACTATATGTATGATTGATTGCATATTGAAATACGTTTGGGATGGACATCACTTTTCCTTCACTCATTAGTAATACATTACACTGCCACCGCTTCCAAACCTTGGATTCACCACATTATTATATATTGAACCAAAGGTATAGGAGAGACCAAAGCTGATATAGTATTGGTATTGTGTTTCCAATTCTTTCCGGTGCAACAATATTTCCTCTGTTGTTGCACCCCCTTTCACCAGGGAGAGCTGGTCATGCACCATTCCTCCACCTCCTCCAATACGGATGCGTAATCCCTTGGCAATCCTGAAGTTTAAATAACAGTATATAAACAGGTTATTTTTCTTCCAGTCGTGAAGGTAATTACTCCAGCCGATGGAGGTATCGATCGATCCCCACTTCTGCACTACCTCCACCGCGACATCCAGGTTTTGTTCCCAGAGGCTTTCATGGGTTTCAAAATATATGGTAGTATCGGTATAATTGTTGAACACATATCCCACCCTGTAGAGAATCCTGAGTTGCTTTCGTGTGGATTCAGAATAAGGAAAAATATCGTATTCAATTCCGGGGAAAATTGTGAAATGCAGATCATAATTGCTATAGGTCGATGTTCCGATATAGGTGCTTCCGCCCACTGACCAATGTTCTCCGAGGCTTTTAACAATCAGTGCATCAAAAGATTTTGACTTGTTTGAACTTGAATACGTTCCATCATCGAACTCATAGGTTTCCTCGCCATAGCTGTAATAAGCATCCAGATCTATTTTCCACTCTGAGGTCACTTTCGATGCAGAAAGTGATCCATAGATATCGATGGAGTTATAGATTTTCTGACCACTTAGATATCCATTTGCACTGGCGCTAAAAACCCAGTTCTTCCACCGGTCGCTGCTTACTTCTTCCTGCAGTGGTTCGGTGAACCGGATATCCATATGTTTAGCCAGCGGTGTCTTGAGGACATAACGCATCAATCCCATTTTCAACGTCTTTACCTGTCCTTCTCTCCGCTGATCTTCAGTATCATCGGGAGAGCTTGGATAAATAAGGGTGTCTTTCATGCCTTCAAATCGTTTCTGTCCAATCAGAAAATAGGTGTACTCCCAACCTCCTGCTCCGGTTAACTGGGAGGTTGAGATGATATAAACATCAGCATCCTTGATGTCACGAACATAATTTACGAAATTAATTTCCTTACGGATATAACTGCTGGCATCCATAAATACATTCAGGGCATCTTTCCTCAGCGTATCAGAAGATTCGGCTTGATCCTGTCCATTGGAAACAGCAGCAATGCAGAATCCACAAAAGATCGTTACAATTTTTTTCATTATTATTCAGGGTTTTGACTGCCAGGAGTCAAAATCACATTTTGGCAGGTATATTTACTGGTTTCATTTACATCCTGGTATCCTATCCCGGTCGGTTATTAGAATAACTCAGCAGGCTCGGGAAATATTTTCTCCCAGGACATAATTTTTACAAGGTTCTCGTTATCGAACAGCCTGCCGGAGAGCAGGTATTGTGCCCACCGTTTGGGTAAATTAAACCGAAATTCCAGGATGGTTGATTCCTCCACATAGATAAACGTAGTAAACTCTTCCCTTATTTCCCGGAAATATTCCTTATAGGCATACCGTCCACCTTTTGCGATGACATCAAATTGAATCTCAAGGGATTTCCCATCCATGCCATAACATTCATAATGATCTGTTTCCCAAATTATTGCGACATCCAGTTCTTCCGGTTCATCATCCAGGTATTCAAGAAAGGTCTCGCCGCGGTATTTCGATCGCCTGATTGTCAGATCCCATATTCCTTCCAGCGGTTTCAGGTCATCTCCCCTTTTTTCAAAGAATGACTGAAACGCTTCGCTGGATGCAATAAGCAGGGAGTCGGGCAACGGCCTGATCTCTTTTCTGTCCAGCCATACACCGAAGAAGTTAAATCCTGAAACCGGTTTTTCAATGATATCCATTTTCTGTATGGACGTATCGATAGTTGGAAAAAAGAGCTGGAACTCATAATCCTCACCTCCGGCATATACTTTCTTTTGATCCGGACACAGGGGGATCTCTTTTGCCATGATCAGGTATTTTCGTTCATTGCTCTTCTCGGGTTGTATATAATAGTTTTTATCCGCACAGATCCAGGCATCTTCTTCCTCCGGAATATAAAGCAGGTCGACAATTGTAAATAAGTCCGTTATCTCAATCTTGAGAATCCGGACCGATTCGTTGGTTCTTCTTTCAACGTCAGGAAATATGGTAATTTGTGCCAGGGCAACCTGGCAAAGGTTTATTAAAGCAATCAATCCGAATAAACCGATCCTCTTCCTTATCATACGATGAAATTTCACATAACCAAAATAGTCAATTTTGATGAGATGATCAAGCGGTGTCCCACTACTCGTAGTACGAACTTGAGTCGTACTACGAGTTCAAGTCATGTAGTTGTGCCACCAACGATGGTCGTACCACGACTCCTCTCAAAGCTATACCTTTGGAAAGCTCGTGATACAATTTAAAGTCAACATTATTTCATTAGTTGTGATGCTGGATTTATGATCATCTGGTAAAATAATTATCCGTAGCAATCGATAACATCTTCTGTCTTATAGATCAACAATATAGAGATCTTTATCTATGTTCAATTCCGAGTAATTTATTTCAATGGAAAGGCCATTTTCTTTAATGATCAGTTTTTTCTCGTCTTCGATAATTTCAGGTGCCTGCTTCAAGCCGTTAATCACCAGCCTGGTTATCCGGACCATGTCGTTGAACCAGGTGATGCATGGATGGTTCATTATCCTCAGGTTTCCATTTTCATTGCCGGCCATAAGGACAAGTCGATGAAAGACTCCGCCGTCATCCAGGATCTCCATCTCAAGCGGTTCGAAAAGCCTTATTACGAACGGATTGTCTAAGGAACGGATCTCGATCCGGTAGCCCGGCATTTCGAAAAATTTTTCTATCTCGTCCTTCTTTCGAACCTGCCATTCATTAAAATCTGCTTCTGCGGCCTCTTTCATTTTGTCGATCTCCCGGGTTTCGAAATCTCTCTTCGGGGCCGGTGACTCGTAGACGATTGCTTTCAGGATATCTTCCAGAAAAAGAGTGTCGTTTTTTTCAAGATGCAATTTCCAGTCAGGACTCAGATTGTCAAGCGTCATAGCCATCCACCTTCCCTCTACATAGCCGAGGTCACATATCCCGGACGGTGCAATGCCATTTGTGATATTAGAGGCATTGAGAGGATCCAGATCCCGGGCTCTTTTCTCGATATAATCCGACAATCCCTCCGTAAGCTGCAGTTCATTTTCATAATGAGCGAATGCGTGGGCTACACGGCCAAGCCTATCTTCCCTTAATTGCATTGCCAGTTTTGCCCAGCTTACAATCTGGTTTCTTTCTTCGGTAACAACAGCCCTTTTAAAAGCTTCCTTTTCCATTCGTCGCAAAAGCAATGCTTCAGCTGTCTCGTCCGGGTATATAAGGAGTAAAGCGTCATTTTGCCGCCATTGAGGGTGGTGGTTTCTCTGAAAAATATGGAACTGTTCATGGACGATGATGCCGGCCATATCCTTTAAATCGTATTTTTCCCCCGTCCTTCTTGAGAAGGGACTGAGGACACTGGTCGCCGTCCAATTGTCTCCCATGCGGACTATTGAATTTCCCCGCACCAGGGGATGCTGTCCTTTGTAAACCCATACTTCCGGATCTTTGCCGGACCGGACAAACCCTTCGGCAGCTGTACAGGAATGAAACAGGTAAGTATTGAGGCTGTCAAATACAAGAACAGGTATTTCTAAAACTTTGAACTCTGGCCAAAGCGTATCCATCTTGCTGCCGGATGCCAGCTCCATTACCTTGAAAACATCCGCAACAGGTGCTATTGGGCCTTCCTGCCCCAGGGCGGTTTTGCCCATACAAAGCAGTGACATCGCCAACATAATCATGCTGGCTCTGTAACTAAATCCGTAAGTTGATCGATTTTTCATCAGTGTAGTTGTTTTAACTCTTTTAAAATGTTGGCATCCACCCAGAAAAATTCTCCAATCCCGTTTCTCCGGCTCATGAAAAATAAATATTTACCATCGGGTGAAAAAGTGATACTACCATGGGGCCGGTGTGTATTGAATAGGATGCCGGGCGCAAAAAGTTCCGGTGTAGAACCCGGTTTTTTCTGTCCCAGATATTCGCCGGTGATTTTAATGTACTTTCCAGTAGCATCTGACGCACCTTTTTCCCTGAGTAAGTCGACAATATGTGATTCCCCGGCAGAAGCAGCCAGGTTGAGTGCAGTGCTTCCGTTGTCATTTCTTCTATCAATATCCGCCCCTTCTGAAATGAGCGCTTCAACCGTTTCTTCATGTCCGAATACAGAGGCCAGGTGCAGGGGCGTTATCCCGTATCTTTTATTCACATCGACTTCCAACCCTTCTGAAGTCAGCAACTCGACAATATCTTTCAGTCCCATAGCCGCCGCTATGTGTAGCATGGTTTCACCGTCGTTCCGGACAGCAAAGATATTAGCTCCTTTATCTATCAACTGCCTGACAACCTCCAGTTTCTGCCCAATAATGGCCGCATACAATGGGGTAAAACCTTCGGTTGTTCTCGCTTCTAAACACCCCCCATTCGAAATCAGCAAGTCGACAATATCGCCATGTCCAAACTGTGAAGCCCTGTGCAGAGGTGTCCATCCTCCCCAGGACGTTTCATTTACCCATTCAGGATGCTCCTCAATTAATACTTTTACTCTATCGATATCTCCATGCATTACTACCGGGAATATTTCCTGTGAAAATGTATTGATGTTTGATAGTATAATCCAACAGCAGAAAATCAGTTTTGATATTTTCCTTTTGATTCTGGCTTTTAATATTTTACTCAGGAAGAACAAGTGTTAACCAGTAGTCTGTATTCATTAGGGTGCTTTGTTCAGGATAAATAACTATCCCCTCCTGATCATTAATAATTGAGCTTGTATAAGTGTTTCAATGATAAAAGACCTCAACCCATTATACAGCACTGATCCGAAAAGCGTATAAAACGATGAGTTATGAACGAGCAGGGGAAGTTTAGGATACGCGTTTATTTCTACGTTTATTATCAAGATCTGCGTTCCCGTTATGTATTAATCCTGTCATTCCTGATCAAAGCCGCATTGCTGACTTCCTGCCAGAA
>CAYZVJ010000091.1:0-12423 GCA_964481765.1 uncultured Rikenellaceae bacterium
CCAGCTCACAGGGTATCCCGGCAACTGATTCCGGAAAAGCCTGGAAAAACTGTTTTCCGCTCCAGGGAAAGGGATAGGGGTTTTTCGGTTTCAACTCTTCAAACTCCAGCATAAACTCTTCATCTTCTTTCAATGAAGATGTAACGGCATGTACTATCCCGGTTAATTGTCCGGTTTGCGAATAATAAATGACAAGGATTTTTTTCATACCATATTTTAACCAGTATTCGATTCAGTAACTGTACTTCTGTTGTTTATCTTTCTTTACGCAATTTGATGTTTTCAAAATAGGTGATGACTTTACGCAACAGGTCCATAATGAGGGTTAAATACAAAACAAGGGTGGTTAGCCATATGAAAAACAGGTTGAACCATTTTGTTTCTATGTATCTCCCGTTTATCATTTTATAGGGTGCATAAAAGTGTGCCCTGCCAACATTTGATTCGGGCATCATAAAAACCGGATCTTTCTTTCTAACCAGGCGGTCATCCATTTCAATAATTTTATTTACTGCGGTTCGGCTGGTTACAATATCAGCCAGTTTATTGTTGTAATATTTTTGTTTAAATTTATAAACCCCAGCCGCTCCGAGAGAATCAACCAGGTTGTTATAAATATTATCTTTTCTGTTATTCGCTTCCTGGGCTATTTCAGAAAAGAATAGTTTTGCCAGGTTCAGGAATTCTGCTGTTTGTTCTCCAACTTCCGGAGTAAATCGTTCAGGAGTTAAATCCTCAATTCCCTCATAGGGATAAAAATCATAGAATCGATACAATCGGTTCAATTCGTTTTTTAATATTGTCAGGTTTCCTGCCAGCACGGATTCATTCTCATCTTCCCCCATCGTTCGGAAACACTCCTCAATTTTTATCTCAAGTTGTGGAATAAGGAAAGAGGTTACATAAGATGCTGAACTGATGGTTTGTTCTTCTTCGAAAAATAATTTTTCAAATTCATTATTTTTAAACTGATCCACAGCCATTGCTTCATAAGCCCAACGTGTTGTCATGAGATCTCCCACAACGGGAACATATTCTTTATGGGTCAGATTTTTATGAAGGTCATCAAAATGGATCATGGCTCCCCCCAACAATAATTGTGGGACCAAAATGAGCGGGATGAGAATATAAATTGACACTACAGAGTTCAGCCCGGAAGATATGTTTAACCCGATCATATTTCCGAAGCAGGATGTAGTGAAAAGGATTAGCCAGAATGAGAGGAACATTCCTCTGATCTCCAGTACAGCATTCCCCACCAGAACAAAACTAAGGGTCTGTATTGCGGATAACACGAACAGAGACGTTATCTTTGAATTAAGGTAAGTGGTTCGGCTCAGGTTAAGGAATGATTCCCTCTCCAGAATCTTTCTGTCTCTTATGATTTCCTCCGCGCTAACCGTGATTCCCATAAACAGTGCCACTACAATAGACATAAATAAAAACACCAGAAGGTTTTTGTTTTGTTCAAAGACATAACCGGCTTCATCGACATACTTTGAAAAGTATCCCAGAATGAATGCCAGCAGTGGAGCTTCAAGGAAATTTATCAACAGGTATTGTCTATTGGTGATTTTCGAAAGCAGATTCCGAATTCCGAATGTTAAGAATTGCTCTCCGATATTTGCTATTTTAAAATTACTGTTGGGTAATTTGTATTCTGTATCATCAATGGTAATTTCGGAATCAATATTTTCCTGGTATTTTTGAAACCATTCCTCCGGTGATATCCTTCTGCCTTCCAGGGGATTGCCAAATTTATCGATGTTTTTTGTCTCAATAATTTGTAATATTTGATCCGGATTTACATTTCCACAGGTAGGACATTCACTTTCGGCTGCATTTACCCGTGCACTGATCTTTTTAAAATAGACCACTGCATCGATTGGATTCCCCGAGTAAATGGGATACCCTCCTTTATCCAGAATCCATAACCGATCCAACATTTTAAAAATCGTTGAGGATGGTTGGTGAATATTCGCTATAACGAGTTTCCCCTTTTCGGTTTGCTTTTTCAATATACGGATCAGCTTTTCTGAATCACTTGAAGATAATCCGGATGTGGGTTCATCGACAAACAAGACAGCCGGTTCCCGAATTAATTCCAACGCAATATTGAGCCTTTTTCTCTGCCCTCCACTAATGAATTTATTCAATGGGTTGCCAACAGGCAGGTCTTTTACATCAAACAATTCAAGATCAATAAGAATTCGATTAATGCTGTCTATAATTTCCTTTTCTGAAAAGTCACTCAGGCACAATTTAGCATTATAATAGAGGTTTTGGAAAACTGTCAGTTCTTCAAACAGCAGGTCATCCTGAGGGACAAATCCCAAATAACTTTTCAGCCTGTTTCTGTATCTATAAACGTCATAACCGTTGATCTTTACCGTCCCTCTGTCTGGCTTTTGTTTACCGCTCAGGATATTCAAGAGGGTTGTTTTCCCAACTCCACTTCCTCCCATTATGCCGACCAACTGACCTGTATCTTCTGAAAAATTGAAGGTGTGTATCCCATTCTTGCTTTTCTTGAACCTGAATTCTATCTCTCTCCCGGAGAAAACAACCTGAGGGGTTTTTCCCTCAATAAGAAATTTTTTAACGATATCACTGAAATAAATGGATTCTATATTGGGTCCTTTGATAATGGATCCATGGTTGAGGAAATGGGTGCGGGAGGATTCAATTTTATGCCCTTCCAGGTAGAGGTTCAACTGTCCAAAGTAGCGCAAAACATAGGAGTTGATGCTTTGAATGTAGAGCACCATTATTTTCCCGTAGAGGTTCTCTTTATAGATATGTTTCTCTTCCGGTACTTTCTTTTTCTTCTTATCCATAAACCAGGCAATATTTTCGGACCATTCCTTGATCTGGTTATCGATGATCAGGAGTTTGTCTTTCTCAATTTTGCCTGATTCTGGTTCAAGAATAAAGGTTTGTATATTAATCAGTTCTGAATCAGCAACGTTAAACGTTCTGGCGACCGTTTCGATGAAATTATTCTCTTCGGGAGTCAAAATGTTATCTTCATACACGAACTCGATCAATTGAAGAAGGACAATGATCCGTTCATCCCGCAAGAGACCTTTTTTGATCTGTCGGCATACATTGGTTATTTGAAACGAAATGAGCGAATCACGCTCCTTCTGATCCTGCTTAACCTCAAAAAGAAGTTCTCTTTTATAAAAATCCAGGTAATTATCAAAAACCCGTAAATACTCTCTGGTCAATTCCTCGTTCAGATAGCGTCTCAAATACATACTGACGATAGCTCTTCCCCTTTCAGAGATCCCTTTCTTATTCACCATGGCAACAATGGCAAATAAATGAATCAATGCATTCAGAATAGACTCACTCATTGGATGAATGATTTACCTGCAGAACTGACAAGTAATATTATAAAAAAAAGCCCACACACAAGCGCAGGCTTACGGTTTTTTCCAGATAATCACTCAGGTAATAATTTCTTCCCGGAGTGTTTCAACAGCAGATGAAATGTTATTGACCTGTTCTTCATTCAGTGTCTCTCCAATGGAATCGTATATTTCTTTTAACGGAGTCAGGTCATCAATGAATTCCTGGATAATTTGCTCGTCCTGATACTCTTCAAGCAGGGTGATCAATTGTTCAAGTGGTTCTTTTTGTTCATGAATGATCTTTACAATGTCATAATTGTGGTATACGTTGGCCGAAACATGTGTTGTAAGGAACAGGCCTTCTATCCAGCTTCCGCCGATCACCAACAGGGAGAGACTGGCTTTGCCGTTTCTGTTCAAAAAATCGTAGGTGTCATTAAAGGAATTGCTAATAATTTTAATTAATTCTTCTTTGTCATCCAGTTGTTTTTCAATACTTTCCACCAACGTTTCATTAAAGGCACTGGAAATTTGTAATTCATCGGTAAGTTTTTTTGTTGCCTCCAGATAAAGCATCACTTCCTGTTTCATATGGTAGGTACTTGCATATGCCAGGTCAGCACCATATACTCCCAGGTTCAGTGCTTTGCTCTTCTCGGTAAAATAACGATCCGCATTGTTTGCCGAATTTGAAATGCCCAGAATGTATGAAATGCCTATATCGTTGAGCATTTTTGTTACTTCGAAAGAACTGGGAAGTGGAGCAATGAATTCTTCAACCTCTTTTTCGATGGCATCTTTCACCATTGGCTGAAAGCGTTCTTTTTTATTCTCAGCATCTCCGCCAGTTGTTTTTCCTCTACAGCTTGTTAACAGGATCATCAAAAGGAGCAGTAAAATGCCGGAAAATGATAAAAATGAAAATGAGGTGGATTTTTTCATTTGTTTCGTATTTAAGCGTTGTTTTAATCGGCATCAAATATACAATAAAATCATTGTTCCGAAGATACCCTGATCTTAATTTTATGAAGCTATAAAATAGTTCGGTCGCCCAGGTCTTTGGAAAGTTGTTTTTTCAGGTTATTCAACATCATGAATTGTTCCTGCAATTCTTCAATTTCTTCCGGATGATTTGTTTCCTGTGCTGTTTTTATCCGATTCTGAACCTCTTTGATCGCCAGGATAATTCGTTTATTTTTAAAGGCGGTCAATGTTTCCGGTAGTATCTCTCGCAGTTTCATATCCTCTGTTTCGATATAGTTTTCGTGTTTTCTCCAGATCTTGCTAAGATCATAGGATATACTTAATAAATCAGCACTGGTATCCCGGATGCTTTTATCCTGGTGATGAATAAAGTACTTCTCCCCAATTGATTTTTTCTCAATCAGGTGGTGCTGGTACTCTTCAAATATCTGCTTGAACACGGGATTACTCATTTCCAATTCATCATTTATTATTTCGTTAACAATAAATTCTGCAACGGTTGTCTGGATCTCTTTTTTTGCATCCCCTGTGGGTCGAATACGAAACTCCTTGTCTCCATAGTTCAGCAACAACCGGACAATCTCTTTTTCCTGTGCTTCAGTATCTTCAATGAAGGAGGTTTGTTGTTTTACTGGAACGGTTTTCGTGATTTGATTTTCGATCCTCCGCAGTTGTATGTAGTTTTGTTCTGCAATTTTCCTTCTTGCCTTATTAATCTCCATGTAGAGGATTCCCTCCTCAACCTGTAACCAGTTACTGCACTCTTTAATGTATTCAGAACGAGTAATGCTATCGGGAATAACGGCAATGGTCTGCACGATATCACGGATCAGATTGGCCCGTTTAACGGGATCTCTTTGTGCATCTTTCAGCAGGAGGCGGGTTTTAAAATGAATAAAATCCTGCTCATTTTCCTGAATGAAGCGTTGAAATTCCGATGAGCTTATTTTCCGGGAATAGGAATCGGGATCCTCCCCATCGGGAAGCAATAATACCCTGACATTAAGGTTCTCTTTCAGGATTAGATCGATACCGCGAAGCGAAGCCTTCACACCTGCCTCATCACCATCAAATAAGATAACGACATTATTTGTGAATCGTTTGATCAATCGTATCTGCTCAACAGTAAGTGCCGTACCTGATGATGCAACAACATTTTCAATACCCATCTGATGGAGTGCCAGAACATCCGTGTATCCTTCCACCAAATAGCATTTATCCCCGGCAACTATTGATTTTTTCGCATAATAAATACCATATAAGGCTTTACTCTTATGGTACAGTTCCGATTCCGGGGAATTAATGTATTTGGCTGCCTTGGGATCTGCCTTCAGGATCCTTCCACCAAATCCTGTTACTGCACCGGAAAGGCCGTGTATGGGGAAAATGATTCGGCCTGCAAACCGGTCAAAGCTATAGGATTCTTTCTCTATGGTTAGTCCTGATTTGACCAGGTATTCCTTTTTATACCCGGCCTTCAGGGCTGTTTTCGTGAATTCATCCTTTTTATCAAGGCAATAACCCAGCTGGAATTTCTTTAAAAACTCCTGCCGGATACCTCTTTCTTTAAAATAACTCAATCCGACTGCTATTCCTTCAACACTATTGTGAAGGGTTTCTATAAAATATTTTTGAGCATAGGTAGAGACAATCTGTAGACTTTCCCGCTCATTTTGCTGCTGAATTTCTTCCGGTGTTTGTTCTTTTTCAACAACCTCTATGTTGTATTTTTTTGCCAGGAATTTCAGCGCATCAGGGTAAGTCATGTGCTCATGTTCCATAATGAAGTTGACAACATTTCCTCCCTTTCCGCACCCAAAACATTTATAGATTCCTTTTGAAGGTGAGACTGAAAAGGAGGGTGTCTTCTCATTATGAAAGGGACACAATCCAAGGTAGTTTGCTCCCCGTTTCTTCAGGGTGACAAAATCCTGAATTACTTCCACAATGTCTACCGTATTAAAAATCCTATCAATGGTTGTGGAATCGATCATGAATTGATAATGAGACAATTAAGATTTTCTGCTCTGCTTGCTAAATTTAACATTATTAAATGAAACCATCATCCCTTTCGTTTCAAATTTATTCCCCGTTCGAATCCGGGTTTAGTTTTGCTTTTCATTTCAGTAAAATCTCTTATTTTTGTATCTGATACGATGAAAAAACTTGTAGTATTAACCGGATCCGGCATCAGTGCGGAAAGTGGCCTGAAAACCTTTCGTGAAATGGGTGGCTTATGGGAAGAATATGATGTCATGGAAGTAGCCAGTCCTGAAGCCTGGGAAGCCAACATGGAGCTGGTATTGCGTTTCTACAACGAACGGAGAAAGCAGTTGTTGAAGGCTGAACCCAATCAGGGGCATTGGGGACTATCTGACCTTGAAAAGCATTTCGACGTTGACATTATCACCCAGAATGTAGATGATCTTCATGAACGAGCTGGAAGTACAAAAATTCTTCACCTGCACGGTGAATTGAAAAAAGCAAGAAGCACCGTGGATCCGAATCTGATCTATGAACTGGATGGCTGGGAATTAAAAGCCGGCGATAAATGTGAAAAAGGATTTCAATTGCGTCCCCATATCGTCTGGTTTGGCGAACCGGTACCCGCTATTGAAAAGGCAGTAGAAATTGTTCAACAAGCGGATTTTTTTGCTGTTATTGGTACATCATTAGTCGTTTATCCCGCGGCAGGATTGATCCATTATGTCCCCTCATCCGTTCCAATATATGTGATTGATCCAAATCCAGTACAAACACCCTATCACAAAAGCATTGAGTTCATCCCGGAAAAAGCAGGTGTGGGTGTAGGGATGTTAAAAGAGAAATTGTTGGCAGGTCTGAATGAATAGGACGTTGATGCTGCTGGTTTGATAAAGAAAAAATCGTTATTGATAATTTCACGTTGAACTAAGCCATTGCAAGGGTAACACAACTCACTTTCGTTCCTTCCACATGCAGAATAGCCCGTGCACAGGCTTCCAGCGTAGATCCCGTGGTTATGACATCATCCACAACAAGAATGTGCCTGTTTTGGAGATTCCCGGGGTGGCTGACCTGAAATATATTTTCCACATTTTTCCATCGCTCATACCGGTTCTTTTTTGTCTGTGATACTGTGTCCACAGCACGGTATACCGATTTTCTATCAAGGGGTTTTTCCATGCTTTCCGCTATTCCCCGTGCTATCCACTCACTCTGGTTATATCCACGTATTCTTTCTTTCCTGGGATGCAATGGAACCGGTAAAATCAAATCCACCCGATTATACAATCCCGATGCCTTTAACTCAGCCCCGTATATTCTTCCCAATTCAAAACCCAGTTCTTTTTGTCCTCTGTATTTCATTTTGTGTATCAGGGCTTTAAACCGGCTACCCTTTTCAAAAAAATAGTAGGATGCTGCACTTTCTATATGAACCCTCCCCCAGAATAACCTCGATACCGGGTTGTCTTTGAGAAAATGAAAATTTGTTTTTGGAATTTGATAAAGACAATGGGTACAAATCAGTGATTCGTTACGGTAGAGATTCTTACCGCAAACTACACAAAGAGAAGGATATAAGAGGCTTATAAAATCTTCTGTTAGCCGTAATAAACCATTCATCGGAAAGCGCATGGCAAATGATAGCTAAAATAATAATAAATAGCCCATTATACTCCCTTTCTCTTCTATTAAATGACTATCTTTGATTGAAATCCATCAAACACTGAAAAATACGTCAACATGATCAGGGGTTGGTTTTCATCCTGTGTGATTATATCCTTCTCTTTTATGCTCTTTTTTCTGTTCTCTCAGTTTACGTTTTTACAAACTGATCAAAAACGATCCTTTGTTGAGCTTGACCCACATGAGTTTTACATTCAGATGAATTTAACAGAGGACGAGGTTTTAATCGATGTCCGCACCGTTAAAGAATTTCAGAAGGAACGTTTACACCATGCTATCCTGGCAAGTAATAGTAACGTGTTGTTTTCGATCGCTGATACTCTCGACCTTGAGCAACCGATATTCATTTATTGTGAAGATGAAGCCCGGAGTATTACCGCCTGTACCTTTCTGATCGAACGGGGATTCAGAAACGTTTATATGCTGAAAGAGGGAATAAATGGATGGAAGAGACGAAATCTGGAAATTGACGATTCCAGAATCAGAAGGAGAAATTTCAAATTTGTTTACACCGCGGTAAAAAACAATTCCAGGGGTTACTGAATTCTGTTCAATGATTAATGGGTCGATGTACACTTGTTTACTTAGTGCCCTATCGTCACCTGGATAGAAAAAAATGAAAAGCCGTCATTAACCGGTAAAATACTATATGCTAGCGGCTTGCAACTTTTAATCCGCATATCAATTAAACCCATGCCATGCTTCAGGGGATTAGAGAAATCATTATCGGTCAATTTTTCCACAAAAAGATTTTCCAATTCCTCAGTATTTAGCCGATTGATATGATCCAGGTGATTGCGAAGAAATTCTTCCTCGTCGTTACGAATGATATTTCCTGTGATGATTTTATTTGTAGCCCCTTCCGAACCCACCAGTAAGATGCCGGTTTTCCCTTCCAGTCCATCCAGATCAGCTGCATGCTGGGAAATATTCTGCAGCATCTCAACCAGCACACTAAAAATTCTTTTCTTAACTCTATATTTCTGGTTTTTGTTCAATTTCAAATTTTCGATGATATCCAACATGTCAAATGCTCTCTGTCCTGAAAATTGGCTGCAATACACCAGGTTAAGGTTATGTTTCCCCAGAATATTCATCAAATTACGGGTAATATCAATCCCATAAAAATCAGCTGCGGAGGATGATTTTAATGCAGCTGTATCACCGATCAATGTGTCCATAAAGAAGTAGGAATATTTATTATCAACCGGATCAAATCTAAACCGGATTTTATTCCCTGATTTTCGTGCAATTTCAATTAAACCCAGACCAGCTCCTCCTTTTGATGAAATCACAGTTTCCCGTAAAACCGTTTGATAATACGTCTTTAGCTCATCCTTATCCAGTTTATTGATGTTATCCAGTTTCTCCTTGAGGGAATCGATATGGTCATTAACGATCAGGTTTCCCTGGGAAATATTATACAATTCGTTGAAACTTTGAATAAAAAAAATCCCTTCACTTTCCGGGGGGTCTTCGTCAGGAATTTCCTGGTGTCTTGTAATATTCTGAACACATTCTACCAGAATATAAAAGACTCGTTTTTTCATTTTTCTGCTGACATCAGCAAGCTCGAAGATACTCTGGGCAAATGATATAAATCCGTCAGTAACCGCTCGGGTGAAAAGTCCCCGATAACCATAATTGATGTTATAGTTGATCATATCCTTGAACAGGTTGTAAATAAAGGAGTGATCAATAGCAGCATGTTGTTCCATGGGAGTTTTCATCGAATGGCTAATACAAATTTAGAATTTATTTTGGTTTTTCAACAATGTAGCGTGTTGTAACATCCATGGTTTGTTTTGAAAACGGTTTGTTTGCAACTGCGCAACCAAAGAAAAAAACAGAGATGCTGACCTGATGTTATCTTTATTTCGTACAAACAACAACAAAATCCCTGGCGTCTTTGGACAGCTTGTTTTCCCTTTAATCACCATATACAGTTAGCAGTTCGAGGCTTGATCGGGCTATGAATTCAGGGTATTCCACATGGTTTCTGAATGGTTCATAATCGCTTCTGCAATAGCCAGATCAATGGAGGTTGTAATCTTAATGTTACAAGGATCTCCTTCCAGCAGGCTGACAGTATATCCTTTTGATTCTAAAACCGTGGCGTCATCGGTAAATTGAGGAACAAAAGGCTGATGATACGCTGTTTTAATCTGTTGAGATAAAAAAACCTGTGGGGTTTGACATACTTTAATACGGTATCGTTCTATTGATTTGTTGTGTTTGTTTTCAATCAGCCTGACAGATTCACTTAGGGGAATAACAGGCAAGGCATTTCCATGTTTTACAGCATGATCAAAACACCGTTCTATCATGGATGGGGTGATTAAGGGCCTTGCACCATCATGAATGGCTACATACCCGTTATCTCCGATTTGATCCAGTCCGTTTTTTACCGAGTCAAACCGGGACGCTCCTCCCTGCGCTGTTGTATGCAAAACAGAAAAGGAATACTTCCTGCACAATTCGTCCCAATAATCCAGTTTATCCTCCGGCAATACAACGACAATTTCCATTCCGGCGGAATACTCAAAGAAAGCCTCGATCGAGTACATCAATAACGGTTTGCCTCTGAGAAGGAGGAATTGTTTTGGTACGGTGCTGTTCATGCGGTGGCTTTTTCCACCTGCAACAATAACCACGCTCTGTTTCATACTCCCGTTCATTATACAATCTGATCCGGTTGATCAACTAAAAATAGACATATTTTCTCATTTTTGCATGTTATGTTAAATAGAATTGATGCCGGAGGGTTTGCAATTAATCGTGCAGTGCAGTTTGGCGAAGAGGGATTTCTAAAATACATGTTTGATTTGTTCGCCACCACATAAAAGATGGGCAATGAACAGCTTGTTGTTCATAACCCGGGATCCGTTCAGGCGATCCTCTATTCATTATTCATGCTATTCCGGTTTGCGGTATATCAGTAATGGATCTGTATCTGACAAAAAACATAAACCAGGTAGATGATGGTAAGGATAAATAATATGAAGAGAAAATAGTTATAGATAGTTCTTGAACTTTTTATTCTTCGTCTCATCATCATTCCACCATTCGGAATAAAAAGCGCTAACAGGATCAATACGAAATGAAGATCGGTGATTAACCCGGTTAAATCTTTATTTACGAAGATCAAATAATAGAAAAAAGTAAGGATAATGATCAGATAAAACAGGTATCCAATTTTAAGGAACATGGTCGAGACCATCCGTTTTCTATTGATCATTAGTGGTTTAGTAAAGACTGTAGCCAGGACGAAGATCAATAAAAAAGCGGAAATAACTAAGAGGTGAAGAAGGAATTGAACGAAATGGCTCATATTCCAGGATTAAGCTATTCTACTTCATTAGCCAAAAATAATACATTAGGATTAATTCAATTCCATTTTATCCGATTTTCTGGTGCCTGTAATTATTCATCTGCAAACCGTTTCAAATCATCATAACCGAAAGTCCATTCAGGTGTAACGAGTCTCCCGGAAGACGCTAATGGATACCAGGGCGAATTTCCTCTCGGATTTACCAGGATATGAATTTCCTGTGCCGGCATATAACTTTGAGCCAGTAGAAACCGTTTCTCTCCGGTTTTTTCATTTAGGATCATATCGACCACGATAACGGCATGACCCGGGAATCCCCCCTGGATGAAAACGTCCCCAATTTCCATATCTTCTGTGTTCTTAACGGGTATAAGTTCCCGGCTTAACGAATAGGAGCCGGCATAGGTGAACACCAGCTCCAGGTAATCCAGAAAAGTATCATGGGAATAATCTCGTTGTGCTGTATTTACCCAACGCATATTCTGTTCGATATCGATAACCCGGAATCCCTCAGCATATTTCACATAATCTGCCTTCTCCCCGTTTGTGAAATGGAAAGAGATTTTTGAAAATTGATTTTTTTCAAATAGATATTCAGCCCTTAGTCGGATGATGGCATCCGCACATTGTTGAAGGTTTTTATCTCCAATACCCAGGTTCACAACAGCACAATGAATTCCTTCTCCCGGTTTAACGGATCCGTCATAGAGCAATACGTTTGTGCCGTGCGGTTTGAGTGGAAGGTTTCTTAAGAATGAACCAAAGGAGCCTGTTTTGGCTATTGTCCTCCGATATCCGGATAGGGTTCTAAACCGGGTAAGAACGGTTGTGCCATCGTGGTTAAAAACAGAATCTTCACTCTCGTTATTTACCCTGTGAATCGATTTTCCCGTATTCCGGTCATGTGCATCATGAATACCCTGACAATAAACCAAAAGGGTTACAACAAGACCACACAGGCTGAGAATTTTCATTGGCCCTGTTTTTCTTCTTCATTCCACACCAGGGCACTTGCACCCAAAATTGCTGCATGAGCACCATTGAGTTTTGAGGGTAGCAATTTTACTTTGTTTTTATATATTT
>CAYZVJ010000092.1:0-10815 GCA_964481765.1 uncultured Rikenellaceae bacterium
GATACGCTCAAGAGTGGTGTGCCAAATGCAATAAAAGTTGGATTGGAGATGCAAAAACAGGGAAATAAACTATATGGGATCCGTTTGGACAGCGGTGATCTTGCCTATTTAAGCAAGCAATCACGACAGATGCTTGACAGGGCAGGTCTGGAATATGTACAGATTGTTGCTTCCAATCAGCTGGATGAATATATCATTAAAAGCCTGACAGATCAGGGTGCACCGATCGATGCTTTTGGTGTGGGAACAGCTCTGGTTACCGGTAAGGGTGAAGGAGCCCTCGATGGAGTGTATAAATTATCGATGATCAACGATGAACCTTCCCTGAAGGTTTCTGAAAACAACAAAAAAACCACCCTGCCCGGTAAAAAGACCCTGTACCGGTTCAGAGACGAAAACGGGATGTTTGCAGCAGATGGTATTGTACTGGAAGAAGAGAACAGTGTGGATGTCATTTATCACCCTTTTGAACCGGAGAAATTCCTCAATATATCCCCGTACAGCAGAGAAGAATTCACAAAAAAAGTGATGAAAAAAGGCATTATAACAGCCAGCAAAAAAACCCCGTATATGATCTCTGAATTTTCACAGTCGAGGCTTGCATATCTCCCTGAAGAGCACAAACGTTTTATGAACCCCCATACCTATAAGGTCGGGATCAGCAAAAGATTGCTTGATTTGAGGGAGAAATTAGCCGGGACAGACAAATGATAACTTATCCGATGAATAACAAATCGGTGTAACGCAGTGAATCGTTTGACAGGAGTTCGATATAAAACTAATCATGAACAAACCAGCTTACCATGAAAGCATTGATCATAGTAGATCTGCAAAATGATTTTCTACCCGGTGGAGCACTCCCGGCTCCCGAAGGAAATAAAATTATCCCTGAGATAAACAGGATCATGGACCAGTTTAAACTGGTGGTTGCCTCACGGGACTGGCATCCGGAAAACAGTACTCATTTTGTTCGCTGGCCACCTCATTGTGTCAGGAATACAGCAGGAGCTGCATTCCCGGCGGAACTGGATTCGGAAAAAATCGACAAGGAATTTCTGAAAGGCACCCGGGATCAGGATGACGGATACTCGGCGTTTGAAGCCACCAGTTCAAACCTGGATGCTTACCTGAAAGAGAATAATATCAGTGAACTGTACCTGACCGGATTGACCACTGAATATTGTGTAAAATCAACTGCCCTGGATGCAGTGAAAAACGGTTACCGTACCTATGTCATCAGCAGTGCTACGGCAGGTGTGAGAGCCAACCCGGGTGATGAAGAAAAGGCTTACCGGGAGATGGAGGAAGCCGGGGTAAAAATCATCTGATTATGAGTATTGTTAATAAAACAGATCGCAACCCCATTTTCATCGATTCAATCATTCTGCCAGTCAAATAACGCATATTTCTCCCAAATCTTATCATCATCTTATCACTTTATTGGAGTGAGAACTTTTTGAGGTAACAATTTTTACCAGGTAGATGCCCGTTTTCACTCAGTGTAATCCGCTTTTTACCGTTGAAATCTTCCTTTACTTTATTGAAGGTCAGTAGCTGGGAGTTAAGATCACCATCATTCTCCAGGGTAGAATCAAGGGTTCCCTTAAACCTTTTGTTTTTGCTTAAATGGTTGATTTAATCAGTCACCATTATAGTTGCGTGTGTAACCGGATCGGTACTACCAAAGAATCATGAAGGAAACAGGCCTTGTTCACCCTCTTACGTGATCATGGTTATTTGACCGTATCCAACAGCATCATTATCAGGCACATAAACTTCAACCGTTTGTGTATTTGAAATCCCATAAAGGGATACTAACGGTTGTCCAACCCTCTGTTTTAAACGTGCCGTCTACTGTTCATGGCATCCGGAGTCCTCTGGGCACATTGGTATCCGCAATATAGCTATTTGTGCCTGTTTCCTGCTTTATTAATTTGTTTCTTGTATTACAATAGATTCCTCCGGATTCCGGTATAAATTACCCGGATTCCGGAGGAAAGGGATGAAGCGGGAAGCCTCATTTCTATCATTATCAGCATGCAGGGTTACTTCAGTCTCAGTTGAATACTACCCATATACTCACCCTCATTGTTATAGACATTGAAGCGGTATATACCTTTGGACAGTTTCTGTTCCGGTTTATAGATAAGTTCTGCTCTCTTTGCATCCTGGCTCCCGGAAGGTGTCCCGGTCAGACTGGCCATCAGGTTTTTATCCTGGTTATGGAATTTCATGGTAACCGATCTGTCATACCTGCTTGACAGTTCCTTCCCATCAGGGGTAATAATATTAAAGTACAACTCTTCCGATATTTCAGCAGGTATGTCAAAGCTGATCATTAGTTTATTGGTCCTTCTGGCAGCAACGGTTAACTTATCGCGTTTCCCTTTCAGGGCTTCAATCCGATAATTATCAGCCAACATGGCTTCAAGCAGTGCATTGTGAAGCGTCAGAGATTCATTTTCCCGTACGATTGTGGCAAGTTGTTCAACCATTCGCTTATTCTCTGCAAGAATCTGCTCCATGTTCAGATTCAAACCGATTATCTCGTTTTCAAGCGTTGAACGTAATGCTTCAAGTTCTGCATTCTTCTTCTTCAGATCCTGAAGTGACGCATTTTCAGCAATCAGTTTTTTGATTTCAGCGTTTTTATTTACAAGCTGATCACTGGTTCCTTTAACACTTTTATTAAGCTGTAAAATCTTGTTCTGCAGAGAAGCCAGATCCTTTTTAAATTTATCGGTTGATTTGTCAAGGTTTAGTTTCTCAGAGAGTAATGCTTCTGACTTGATCTTTTCCTTGTTGAGCTGATCCTTCAGGGACCTGTTCGTATAGAAGAATATACCTGTTAAAATCAGCGCCAGTGCTGTAACAATAACCAGAACATTTTGTCTTTGAGTAAGTTGTGTTTTCATCGTTCCTCGTTTTAGAATTGTTTTATTGATTTAACCGGATCAAATGTACAGGGGAGTGATGAAGGTGGGATTAAAAGGAGATTAAAAAAGGATTAAAACTTCTGCACACCAGGATGACGCTGGAATGGTATAATTCTATTTATTTAGGATTGAACAGGCTGAAGTAGCTCAGGTATTGACAGGCAGGAACAGGATAAAATCCGTACCGTTCATGATCTCCGATTCAACGGAGATCTGTCCCTTATGTAATACCATGATTTTTTCGACTAATGACAAGCCAATACCGTGTCCTTTAACATCAACGGCATTACTCGCACGATAAAAAGGCTGGAAAATCATTGGCATTTCTTCTTCGGGTATTCCTCTCCCTTTGTCTGAAAAATTCATAACCACCTGACTGTTCTCATTATGGATATAAACTTCAGAGGTATGGTTTTCGGAATATTTACATGCATTATCCATCAGGTTACTCAGGGCAGTTTTAAGCAACAGTTCATTGCCCTTGACTGTGAGTGTCCGTTCATCGTCGATTGAATCCGAAAAATTGACATGAACCCGGTAGTTGTCATGCCTCTTCATTATCTCTTTCCTGGCCTGCCAGAGGACATCGTCTATCCTGACCAGAGTGAAATCGGCTTCAGGAAATTCAGAGCTAGCCTGGGCCAGAAGCAGGAGGCGATTCGAAATTTGATTGAGGTTTTTAATGTCTTCAAGAACGGAAATGATGGTTTTCCTGTACTCTTCATTTTTTCTTGCATTCATCAGGATAACCTCAAGCTGCCCGGTTATTACTGTCAGCGGTGTCCGCAGTTCGTGGGATGCATTGGCAATGAAATTCTTCTGTGTCTTAAAGGCGATTTCAATCCGTTCAAGCATGTTGTTAAAGGTCTGTCCGAGACGTGCGAGCTCATCTTTACCGTTTCCTTCCAGAACCCTTGCATCCAGATTTGAAACGCCAATTGCATCCACCTGGGACATGATATCGGAAATGGGATTCAGAGCACGGGAAGCGAAAAACCGTCCCAGGAAAAACACGATGATCAGGCTAATAATGAAGACTATAACCAGGATGATCCTGAGCCGTTTGAGCTTTCCAAAACCATAAATATCTGTAGCTGCTGCAAAAACCACATACCGGTCTTAGGGACCCGTATAAAACTGTCCGAGTATTTCAAATGGTTTTTGCTTAACGCGTATTTCATCATTCAACCTTACATCATCGATTAACTCCAGTGTAATATGTAACGCACTATCCTCATCCGTACTGTAGACAACATTATTCAGGTAATCGTAAATCACGATTCTTTCATTCGGAAGGCTTAGCGGGTTGTTCTTTTCAATTCTTTTTAGTAATTCGGCGTCAATTTCGTCAATTTCAATCAGCATCTGGGCTACCATTGTTGCTTTGCTTGCAAGCCGGTCATAGAATTCCTCCCTGCGTGTTCCGGAAAAAGAGAAATAGACCTCAAGAAAAGACACCAGCAGGATCAGGGCAACAATTGCGATGAACTGGTAGGTCAATTTCTTCCTGATTTCCATTACGATTCCATTAGACTGTAACCAAGACCTATCCGGGTATGTATTAACTTATGCTCAAAATCCCTATCGATCTTTTTCCGCAGAATATTGATATAAACATCAACTACATTGGTACCTGTGTCAAAGGTTATATCCCATACCTTTTCAGCAATTTCAGAACGGGAAACAACTTTTCCCTTATTCGTCATAAGGAATTCAAGCAATGCAAACTCTTTAGCAGTAAGTTCGATGCTTCTGTCTCCCCGCCTGGCAGATTTTTTATCCAGATCAAGTTCCAGATCAGCAACTTTCACCAAATTAGATGTCTGGATTAAACCGGATGATCTTTTTGAAAGTGCTTTTATTCTGGCAAGAAGCTCTGCAAATTCGAATGGTTTAACCAGGTAATCGTCTGCACCGGCATCAAACCCTGAGATTTTATCCTCAGTAGTCCCAAGTGCTGTCAGCATCAGAATCGGTATTTGAAGACCTTTTTCCCGTATCCGTTTACATAGATCATAACCGTTCAGATAGGGCGGTATAACATCAAGAATGATCAGATCATATTTCCCTTTCAGGGCGAGCCTTTCTCCCATCTGTCCATCGTATGCCACTTCCATTTCGTAACCCTTTTCCTCAAGTCCCTTTTTTATGAATTCCACAACTTTGGGTTCGTCTTCAACCAGCAGTATTTTCATGATATAAAATTTGATTCTACGGATCGTGAACTTAACAAAATTATGGAAAATAATTATTCAGGCAGGAGTTGTGGTAGTCAAAATAATCCGGATTACGAAAAAGCAGCCCCTTACATCAAAAAAATACCTGCTTAAGTACCAAACACGTACATAAAGATCGTTTTTAATTTACTCATCCTTCGGAGGCTCGAGCAACTGAAAGAACTGATCCAATTCGGGAAGAATAATGATCTCGGTCCTTCGGTTAATCTGCCGCCCTTCAGATGTTTCATTCGTATCCTTCGGGACGTATTCAGACCTCCCACCTGCTGTCATCCTTTCCGGTGCAATACCATGCTTTGTCTGAAGCTGTCGAACAACAGAAGTAGCCCTCTTTACACTCAGATCCCAGTTATCAATCATACAGGTTGTAGAAATGGGTACATTATCCGTATGCCCCTCGACCAGGATCTCAAGCTGTTGGTGATCATTTAACACCCTGGCGATCTTCCCCAGAACGGATTCCGCACGCGCACTGATCTCGGCACTTCCCGATTTAAATAACATTTTATCTGAGATTGAAATATAAACCACACCCTTCCTGATCTCAACATTAATGTCATCATCCGCGATATCACCTAATGAACGCTTAAGGTTCATAACCAATACAAGATTAAGAGAATCTCTTTGCCTTATGGATGAGGTCAGTTCCTTGATATACCTGTTTTGTTCATTCAGTGCTTCCAGTGATTTTCGTATATTCTCAGCTCCAGCCTTACTGACCACTGAAAAATCGGCCAGTCTGTCCAAAAGATTTGTGTTGGTGCTTTTAAAGTACTCAAGCTGCTGTTCCAGCAGGGCCACTTTGTTTTGCTCGTTGGCAACCTGCATTTCCAGTGTTAATATCCTGCCTGATAACTCCTTGTTCTGATTTCCGAGATAACTGTTTTTATTCTGGCATTCGTTAATTTCATCAGCATATTGCCTGGACTTGTTCTGCTCATCAAGTAATACTTTCTTACTGACACAGGATGACAACAAGAAAACCGTCAGAAGCAGGTAAACTAATCCCCTCCAGTTCAGGAAACTTCTGCTTGTGTTTATATTATCATTCAAATCCAGTTCAGAATAGTACGTATTGAATGCTTCAGCTTTTCGGCTGGTTTTTATATCATGATCCTTTCTGACTATTCTGTTCCTTTTTCTGTTGTGTACATTATTAAATGTTCTTGACATGGCGTTTGAATTTTAGTTATGAACTGATTGACGCATTTAAAAGGGATAAGTTCAATCCCAGTTGTCTGTTCCTTTAAAAAAGAATTCAAGGATCTTCACAGTTCTGGTATTAATCTTTTAACATTTCCCTGGGGTGAAAGTACAGGCATGGAATTAAGATCCCATGAAAATGGAATTAAAAAAGGATTAAAAATCAGGGACTAATACTATCAGTGAGTTTTACCCGTTGATTTTATTTGCTTACCTCTTGGATTTGCAGTTTCGAATGAAAGGGAGTATTTTGAAATGCAGAAAGGTTTTTTTACTATATTATGTCACAGTAAATCAAAATAACCGGAACAATCATGAAACCAATAAAAAATATTGCACTGGTAGCCCACGATAACAGGAAGAAGGATTTGATCGGGTGGGTTGAGTGGAACTGGGAAATCCTGGTGCCGCATAAGCTGATTTGCACGGGTACAACCGGGAAGCTGGTAGAAGAAGCCCTGGAAAAAGTTATGGAAAAAGATTCAGACCACGAATACACCATCACAAAACTGAAATCAGGACCTTTGGGCGGGGATCAGCAGTTGGGTGCATTGATTACGGAAGGGAAAGTTGATTTTCTGGTATTCCTGTGGGACCCGATGATGCCGCAACCGCACGATGTGGATGTAAAAGCACTGTTACGTATTGCAGTTCTGTACAATATCCCCACCGCCTGTAACCGCTCAACTGCCGATTTTATGATATCTTCGCCGTTGTTGAATGAAGAGTACCACCCGGTTTTGAAAGATTATTCGGAGCATATTGACAGGACGTTTGATTCATAACTACCGCTACTCATACCTCAAGACTTCAGCCGGATTCAGACGTGCAGTCCTGAAAGCATGAAAAGCTACAGTTCCCAGAGCTACAACCAGGTTGATTATGAAACCAGTGACAAAGATCCAAACACCTACATCCGTTTTGTACGGAAATTTGGAGAGCCAGTTATCAATATAGAGATATGCCAATGGGATCGAAACCACTCCTGCTATCCCGATTATCCACAAATATTCTGTCGAGAATTTCATCACCAAAGCAGCTGTGCCGGCACCCATTACTCGCCTGAGAGCTATGCTTTTCGACATCTGTTTTGCCATGAATGCTGAAATACCAAAAATCCCGAAACATCCTATAATAACAGCTACTATTGTAAACAAGCCAATGAGCCTGCCAAGCCTCTGTTCTGTGTTATAGTGCTTATCAAAGGCCTCATCCAGAAAATTGTAGTTTAGCGGCCTGTTCTGCTCAAACTGCCTCCACGAACTCTCGATATGTTTCAGCACTCCCGGAACATCACCTGAAGAAAACTTCAACTGGGCCATATTGAAGCCGTCAGACCATCTCAGGATGGTTGGCTCAATCGGCCTGTTAACTGAATTGAAATGATAGTCTTTTACCACTCCAATGATATCATATTCCCGTTCTGTTTCGTATGGTGCCCACTTCAGACCCGTGATTTTTTCCGGAGGATTGAAGCCTATGGCCCTTGCACCGGTCTCATTAATAACCCATGAAACAGACCGGTCGGCTTCCCTGTCCCTGGTGAAAGCCCTTCCACTCACCAGTTCCAGCCCCAATACTTCAAAATACTCAGGATCTGTGATCTGCATTTTAAACGGAACCTCCACCTCATTCAATGGAGAAACCAGGGTACTTGTGTTTCTGATGTTACCGAGGGGCTGCAGGGAAAACGAAACCTCAATAATATCATGATGACCGAGCAATACTTCCCTTATTGCATCCGACCTGTCTGAAAGATTATCAGGGATCTCAAACTGAATGATATGATCCTTATCCATTCCCAGATCCTTATTCTTCATGAAACGGTATTGTTTGAAAATTGCAAGTGACTGGACAATAAGAAAAATTGCAATTACAAACTGAATAAAGATCAGAACACGGCGGATAAACAGCCCTCTTCCTCCTGATTTCAGGTCTGTTGAGAAAAGGTTGTACGGTTTAAGGGATGACAGGTATAGAGCGGGATAAATTCCACCGGCAAAAGACACGAACAGCAGAATACTTAAAGCAGCAAGGTAAAGAACGGGTGGTAGAGTACTGATCCCGGGAAGCTGTATTCCGAGAGCAGTTTGAAAAGGATTATACAATACCAGTATAAATAGTGCTGCCAGAACAAAAGCAATAATACTTATCAGAGATGATTCATAGATGAATTGTAATACGAGAGTTGTTCTGCCTGATCCCAGCAGTTTCTTCAGACCAACCTCCCTGGCCCTTGTCATTCCACGGGCTGTTGTAACATTTATGTAATTGATAGTTGCAATTAGTAAAATAAACAAAGCAACGAAGATCATAGCAATAACAGCCTGGAAATTCCCGTGAACGATACCGTGTTCAGCTACTGCATCATTAAAGAAATAAATGTCCTTAAAGGGTCTGAGCAAATAACCGGGAGGATTATCTTCAGCATCATAAGCCCCTATCTCTATTAGTCCGGAATTGATCTTTTCAACAAGAGCATCCTGTTCATCAGTATTCAGGACAAGGTATCCCATGAAATTCTGGGAACCATTCAGCCTTGACATGAATTCACCGGTGCTTCCGAATATGTCCTTGAGCACTCCGAATTTCACCAGCATGTCAAACCTGAGGTGTATATCACTGCGTTCTTCGATTACAGCAGTGACCATCAAAGGAAACTCCCCGTTATAATTCAATAATTTACCCAGTGGATTTTCATCAGCAAATATCCGCTGCGACAGTTTGCCGGTAAGGATTACTGCATTCGGGGCATCCAGGGCAGTTTCCGGATCACCATAGATAAAATTGAAATCAAAGACATCAAACGGATGTCCGTCAATAAACAGGACATTCCTGACGGTATGAAATTTATTTTGATAATCGACAATGCTTTCCCAGTAAGTTCCACCGATCCTGGTATGTGTAGTGACTTCTGGGAACTGTTCTTCCACCCATGGGATCACTCCGCCTGGCATCAGGGCCCAGGTTTCTTTTTCAAGTCTGTAAATATTGGCATATTTACTTTGTGATTTATCCATACTGAGCTGATCGCTCACGTAAATGAGGATGAATGCTGCTGTGATGAAAGCCAGACACATCCCAAGGAGGCTGATGATGTTTTTTCTGAAGTTTCTGAACACCGACCTGAATGAGATGATAATTGAATGATTCATTTTTCTGTTCTGTGCATTGTTTCAATAGCTGGTTTCATCATAAAGACTCCAAGATTACCTGGAAGCTGCATTGGTTAAAAAGGGGACAAGTGCTTAATCGTCAGTTGTCTGCAAAAATTTTCCAGGTTAATCCATTCAACGGGTTATTTTTTAGACTAATTTCACAGAAAATTTATGCTTTGACCAATTAGGGGAATCCATGAATGCAGCCATCGTCGTTGCCCACCCTGATGATGAAACACTGTGGGCAGGGGGAACCATTCTCATGCAGCCATCCTGGGATTGGTATATCGTGTCGCTATGCAGGGGGAGTGATCATGATCGTGCTCCTAAATTTCACAGGGTGCTGGATATATTTCATGCAGAAGGAAGTATGGGAGATCTTGATGACGTACCGGAGCAACATCCGCTGGATGAACATGATGTCAGTGCAACGGTCCTTCAATTGTTGCCGGACAGGCATTTTGACCTGCTGATCACCCATGATCCGGCAGGAGAATACACCCGACACCTCAGGCATGAGGAAACATCGAAGGCGATCCTGCAACTCTGGTATGAAGAGAAGATCTCTGCTGCTGAGGTCAGGACATTTGCCTATGAAGATGGGGACAAGACATACCTTCCACGACCAATAAATAGCGCAACCATTTATTCCGAATTACCGGAGGGTATCTGGCAAAAGAAGTATCGGATCATTACTGAAACATACGGTTTCAAAGAGGAAAGCTTTGAAGCACAAACCACACCGCGTGCCGAGGCATTCTGGCAGTTCAGAAATCCGGAACAGGCCTGGCAGTGGCTCAATAAAGGAGGAAATAAACGATGAAAGTACTTGTATTGTATGATTACCCGCCCAACCCGGCGGGTCTTTCAACCCAGGGAGACCTTCTGTACCGGGCACTGAAGTTGATGGGGGTTGATGCACATGCCGTTCATTTTGAATCACCCCAGGAAAAAGAATGGTATTATCGCTGGTTTGAGCCGGATGTCGTACTGGGTGTGGGGTACTGGGGACATACTCAACACCTGATTCTTCATCCCCAGCGCTATGGTGTACTCCCCGTTCCCTGGCTGGTTGCCGATGGCTATATCGGGGCGTATCACGAGATCCTGAATTCCCTACCACTGATCCTGGTTACCTCAAACTGGGTAAAGGAGATGTATATCCGCGACGGGATCGACGGAGATAAAATCGAGGTATTACCGGTGGGTGTTGATACAGATTCATTTATCCCCAGGGATAAAAACGATCTGAAAATATCTTCAGTCCGCGAATCCCTGGGT
>CAYZVJ010000092.1:10915-12298 GCA_964481765.1 uncultured Rikenellaceae bacterium
CTTGCCGGTATAGCCCAGGAAGTTGTTATCCGGGAGGCAACCGTTGATGATGAAGCAGGATTTGAGAAAAAACACCGTGTCGTTTTTAAAGATCCCCGGACGGTAGATTACCGCGCGAGCATTTATGATATCTCTGATTATCTTCTCGAACTTATGAACAGTCCTGATCTGCGTGAGAAAATGGGAAGTGCAGGCAGGAAACATGTGGTGAAAAATTTTGATTACCGGGTGGTGGCAAAGCGGTTCGTTGAAATCGTACAGGAAAAGCTTGGAATAGATTGAAGCAGCATTAATAAATAGTAACATGGAGATTTCGACCAGAACACAAATAGAAGAAGCAACGCAAGCTGCGACCAATGTTTTGCTGCATAATATGCATGGACCGTTTCATGGTTTGCCGAGAACTGCAGGCTGGGGGTATCCTGAGCCCTATACCCGTGACCTCATGATTGCTTCCCTGGGAATTGCAGTTACAGGCAACAGGGAGTTGCTGAAGAGCCTCAGACGGGTACTGGAAACACTCGCAAAAAACCAGTCGGAACACGGGCACATCCCTTCCCTGGTTCACGACAAGCAAGACAGGGGAGCAAGTGATACAACGCCTCTATTTTTGCTTGCCACAGGTATTTACAGGAAAATTACCGGTGAGAAGGATTTCCTGGAAGAGGCAGTCCGCAACTCCCTGACCTGGATGAAATACCAGAGTCCCGCCGACCGCGTCCTTGTTGCCCAGCAACCTACTACAGACTGGCGTGATGAACAATGGGTACCGGGATTTGGCCTGTATGTAAATACAATTGTATACAGTTACCTTCGCCTGCTGGGATTCAATGAACGGGCTGAGATACTGCACCGGTCAATGGATTATTTTACCATCTCAAGCAGGATCAAACCCCAGCATGTTCCGGAGGGACTGATGATCCGTCATAAACCCTATTTCGCCCTCTGGTCCTATAAGATATTTAGCAGTGAACGGCTCGATCTGCTCGGCAACAGTCTTGCCATTCTGTCGGGTCTTGCCTCACAATCCAGGGCTGAGGAGATCATTCACTGGATTGAGGTCCATTGCGATGAAATGAGAAAAACCGGCGACCTGGCTCCTGACCTTCCACCAAACCTTTTCCCATACATCCGCCCCGGGGATGATGACTGGCGTCCACGCTATGAAAAATACAACCTGCCCGGCGAATACCACAACGGCGGCATCTGGCCATTTATCTGTGGTTTTTATGTGGCAGCACTGGTGGCAGCAGGGCGGTTCAAACTTGCTGAGAAGAAATTGATTGCCCTGACAAACCTTGTAAAAGCAACCGTGGATGAAAAGCTTGATTATGGTTTTAATGAGTGGATCAGAGCCCATGATGGAATACCCTGCGGACAGGA
>CAYZVJ010000093.1:0-9209 GCA_964481765.1 uncultured Rikenellaceae bacterium
TGGTTGTATTACCACAGTCATCAACTAACGTCCAGGTCCTGGTTATGGTTTCCTCACCTTCACAGCTTCCGGCTGTTATCACATCAACATAGGTCGCTTCACCAGTAGCCAGATCACAGTTATCGGCTTCATCCACTACATCTCCCGTGAGCAGAAGATCGGTCTCATCATCTGTACAGGCAATGGTTACATCCACCGGTACGGTAAAGGTTGGCGCTATATTATCCTCAACAGTAACCGTTGCATTGCAGTTGGCTGTATTCCCATTGATATCAGTGACGATCAGAGTGACTGTATTTGCTCCGACGTCACTGCAATCAAAAGTAGTCTGACTGGCTGATAAACCGGCTATACCGCAATTATCTGTACTGCCTCCATCGATATCAGAGTCTACAATGGTTGCATTACCGGTTACATCAAGTTGAATTGTAATATCTTTGCAGACAGCAACCGGTGGTGTAACATCATTAAGGGTAACGTCAAATGTACAATTGCCACTATTTCCACCACCATCAGTAGCAGTCAGAGTTATTGTAGTGGGACTGCTAATCACTGTTCCCGGAATGGGATTCTGGGTGACACCAGGTGTGGCATCACAGTTATCAGTAACAACTGCTAATCCTGTATAATCAGGAAGTATGACCTCACAATTTACATCCGGATTTTCAACCTGGTCTCCCGGGCATGTTATGTTGGGTGGAGTAACATCTATGATAACAGTGGTTGTAATTCCGGCACTCAATGCAGAGCAATTGTGTGCATTCGTCACCTCAACGGTCACGGTCTCTCCGTCATTTAGTGTTATTGTGGCATAGGTATTTGTTGCCAATGGTCCCTGAACACTGAATCCATCGACGAAAAACTCATACATCGTACCACCTCCGGCTGTAAATATCACCAGCTCGCCTTCACAAATGGTATTATCTGCATCGCTGCTAACCAGTGTAGGAACCGGGAGATCGTAAACATTTACCGGGAACGGATCCGAGACTTCACTCAAACAACCGTACGTATTATAGACCTTAACGGTATAATTTCCTGTCTCCAGGATAACATTTTGTTGAGTTGTGGTGCCATTTGACCAGTAATAGTAATCTGCTGCAGTCGATTCGAGTGTTACACTTTCGCCATCACAAAAATCGGGCACACCCGTAACTACTGAAATGGTAGGTTTTGCCGGTTGTGCATAGGTTGTTATGATTGCCTGATTGCCAAAGACCGTTCCCATACATCCGTTACCATCAACCAGGTCGGTTACTTCATAAGTACCGGGAACGCTTGTAGAAAATACATATGGGTTACTGGATGTAACCACATTGAACATATCCGTTCCGTCTGTATAGATTACATCCCATGGGGCGGTTCCAGTAAAAAAGATGGAAATATTGGTAGGAACTCCCTGGCAGATGGTAGCAGTTCCCGTCATCGTTGCCGTTGGAGCAGGATATACTGTTACATTCTGACTTGTTGATCCACCACATCCCGCAGGTAGCGTATAGGTATAGGTTACCGTATGGGTTCCTGCACCGGCAGCCAACGGATCAAACAGTGCAGTACCATCGCCATTGTCACTTATTCCCTGACCGGTAAAGGTACCATTTGCATCCTGGGGTGAACCGGTTAACACCACGGGTGCAGCATCCTGGCAATAAGGCCCGGCCAAACCCGAAAAGTCGGTGGCAGTATATGGATTACCAAAAGTTACCGGGTTGAATACTTCATCTATTGTTCCGGATGAGAGGATCGTTCCGTTAAACACATCTCCGGTTGTAGCCGCATTTCCAAGATCAGTCCATTGACTGCCATCCCAGGCGACCACTTTCAGTGAAACCAGATCGCTGATGCATGATCCATCACCATCCCACGCAAGAGTAACGGTTACATTGGAACTGCCGGCTGATTTCTCAAGGGTCCAGTATTCCGTATCGGCAACATTATCAATGGTAATTTCTTTTGAAGAGCGACTGTATAACGCATCAGGATCATCGTTAAAGTACTCGGCTATAAAGCCATCCGTAACCAATGCAGGAGCTGATATCTGTATGGGCTGATACAAGCCAGCTTTACCGACAGGGAATGTAAAGGCTGTATTACCTAATTTTTCGAAAGGTCCCTCGACATAGCTGTTTATTCCTCCACCTGAAAGCGTTGCTCCACTGGCCAGTGTAAGTACTTTCCCGGATTCAGTATGAACAACTCCATCAATCAAATTTAAATCCATATTTACAACAACATCTCCTTCCAGACTGAGTTGAGGAGCAGTAAGCCGGGTATTGTTGATTTCAATACTTCTATACGTGAATCCATCCGTTCCTTCACCTGCATTTTCAGGAATTGTTTGGATATAATCGGAACTATTAAATAGTACGGTCGAATTTTGCTGACAATCAAGAACTCCGTAAGCAGGTGTTCCCCGAACGAAATTGCGGCCAATCTCTATTGAAGAAGTCTGTAGTAGTTCAATTTCAACCTTGTCAACATCGCTTGCAGTGAAAACAATATCCTTGAAAACCCTGATAATTGCACTGCTATAAATCCCACACAATATTTTCTCACCACCGGTATGATTCAGATGTAAATTATCATTGACCTCCAATAGAGAGGCATTGTACATATTGATCTGTGTCTCAGAAACAGATCCGGCAGTGCTGGTAATGATAAGGTCCTGGTTGATATATATTGCCGATCCATTCCCATTAATTTCCAAACTTAATAAGTCATTCCCTCCATCTCGGTTAAATTCAAGGTTGCTATTAACAATAAGCGTTCCTCCACTTGTAACTTCAATAAATCCATCAACATTATTGCCTGGGTTGGTTATGGTGGCTTTCCCCATTACCTCGAGTTCTACCCCATCCACAATAAGAGCCGTGGTATTGTTCTTAACTTCCATTAACAACTCAGCACAGGCAACATCAGCATCATCCACAGTAACCTCATACCCTCCAATATGAACAATATTCCCGGAGGAAGGTGTGATCCCTGCGGGAACCGGTGGTCCTCCTTCCGAATAGGACCAGGTATTCGAATCATCCCAGACATCGTCGGCAATAGCCCAGAATTCATCACTGCTAACGTTGTTTACAGCCAGGGTGAACGTCCCCCGGTAACCGCTGTAGTTGTTATCCACTGAAACATAATACCAATTACCAACGGTTAATCCTGAATGGGATACGGTAACATTATCATCATTAGCAACATATCTGCTACAGGCAACTTCGGTGGTTCCATCGGCTTCCCATAAGGCGGCATTGATTCGTCGAATTGTCCCGTAAGAACCTCCCCGCAGAACCTGGATCGTAACATCGGGGCTGATTGCCCTGAACCTGAACCATCGGTTATAGTCCGGAGATGTATTCCAGCAGGATCCCGGATTCAGGTCAGGGGTGGCACCGATCGTGGTAAATTCCGCATCAGCAGATTGCCAGTTGTTCAGGTCTGTGATCTCGTAAGCTCCTTCATAAAAATCATAATCCATCTCATCCGTGACGGCTAATGTAAATGAACCACGATAACCGCTGTAATTGTTATCGACAGAAATATAATAGGTATTCCCCGGTGTAAGGTTTTTAGAACCAACGATTACATTATCGTCATCATTCACATATCGGTTACATGCCACAGGGGTGGTTCCATCAGCCTCCCAGATGGCTGCATTGATCCGTCGTATATCGCCATAAATACTTCCCCGTTTAACTTCAACAGTGATCACCGGTGTGGTTGCTACAAACTTGAACCATCGGTTATAGTCCGGGCTTGTGTTCCAACATAGACCCGGATTACGATCTCCAGTGGCTCCTTTTGTTGTATATTCAGCAGGATCTGACTCCCAGTTATGAATATCAGTCAATTCAATGGCTCCTTCATAAAAGTCATAACTGACCGCATCATCCAGTTCCAGGGTAAAGGTTCCCCGGTATCCACTGTAATTGTTGTCCACAGAGATATAATACCAATTGCCTATGGTCAATCCTTCATAGCTGACATCAACGTCATTATCATCATCAACATACCTGTTACAAGCCAGTTCGGTAGTGCCATCAGCTTCCCAAATGGCCGCATTAATACGGCGAATTGTACCATAGGCGCCACCCCTTCTTACCGTAACATTAATTCCAGGTGAAGTAGCCTGGAATTTAAACCAGCGGTTATAATCCGGTCCGGTATTCCAGCAGCCGGGTGGTGGAACCTTGTCCTGAGTGGCACCCAACGTGGTGTATTCTCCAGGATCTGATGATGAATTGATTAAATATGTAACATTTTTTGCTCCTTCATAAAAATCATAATCAACCTGGTCATTCACATACAATGAAAAGGTACCACGGTAACCGGAATAGTTGTTATCTACGGAGATATAATATACGTTTCCCGGAATAAGGTTCATCGATTGGACCACCACATTATCGTCATTGTTGACATAACGATTACTGGCTACTTCGGTCAGCCCATCTGCCTGCCAGATAGCAGCATTAATTCTTCGGATTGTCCCATAGGTTCCACCACGCCTGACTTCAACATGAATATGGCTGGTGGTTGCTGTAAATTTAAACCACCGGTTATAATCCGGATTGGTATTCCAGGTACTACCGGGATTCCGGTCTGGTGTTGCCCCTACAGTAGTATATGCTTCATCCGTACTACTCCAGTCATGAATGATACCCAATTCCCGTGCTCCTTCATAATAGTCATAACTAACATTATCATCCAGACATAGGGTAAAGGTCCCACGGTATCCGCTGTAATTGTTATCGACTGCAAAGTAGTACCATTTCCCAACGGTGAGTCCCTCATATCCAACCTCAACATTATCATCATTGTAAACATAGCGGTTACAATCAAGAACAGTTGTTCCATCATCTTCATAGAGAGCGACATTAATTCTCCGGATAGTTCCCAGGGTACCTCCCCGTTTCACCTCAATATTAATGGCGGGTTTTGTAGCTACAAACTTGAACCAGCGGGTGTAATCCGGACCTGTATCCCAACAAGATGGGGCAGTTTCTGCTGGAGGTGAGGTTGCCCCTAAGGTTGTAAACTCAGCGTCACCGGAACAGGAATTTATTAGAGAGGTAACATCTTTAGCCCCTTCAAAATAATCGTAGTCCATCTGATTATCAACACATAACATAAAGGAACCGCGATAACCTGAATAATTATTATCCACGGACAGGTAATAGGTATTTCCGGAAATGAGATCAATTGAACCTACAACAACGCTGTCAAGATCATACACATATCGATTACACGAAACCGGAGTGGTTCCATCAGATTCCCACAGGGCAGCATTAATTCTCCGTATAGTCCCGGTGGATCCTCTTTTAACTATAACGTTAATCATATTTGTGTTTGCAGTGAACTTGAACCACCGGGTATAATCCGGATTGGTATCCCAACAGGTGGGTTTGGTCTCACCAGGCACTGCAGTAGCTCCATACGTAGTATAGGCCGCCTCAGCTGAACACCAGTCAGTAATATCAGTGAGTTCTATTGCTCCTTCATAGTAATCATAATCTGCCTGATTATCAACATACAAGCTGAAGGAACCCCGGTATGGACCGTAGTTATTATCAACCACAAGGTAATACCAGTTCCCGGGAGTCAGATTGACAGCACCAATGGTGACATTGTCATTATCACCAATATACCGTTTGCAATTAACAAGCGTTGTCCCATCAGCTTCAAAAAGAGCAGCATTGATCCTCCTGACCGTTCCATACACACCTCCCCTTCTGACCTCGATATTGATTTCCGATGTTGTTGCCTGGAATGTAAACCAGCGGGTATAATCCGGAGATGTATTCCAGCAAGCTGGTGCAGTTTCTGCCGGAGCAACAGTAGCTCCATAGGTGGTATAAGCTGCATCCGGTGATGTCCAGTCACTGATATCAGTCAATTCAACAGCTCCCTCGTAATAATCATAATCTACCGTGTCATCAGCACATAGGGTAAAGGTACCTGCAAATGGACCATAATTGTTATCAACAACAATGTAATACCAATTGCCAGGAGTAAGATTAGGGCTTCCCACTGTAACATTGTCATTATCCCCGATGTAGAGGTTACACGATACTTCGGTTGTACCATCACTTTCAAAGAGTGCAACATTGATCCGGCGAACAGTTCCATAGGTTCCACCCCGCTTAATGGTAACGTTTACCATATTTGTCGTAGCCTGAAAAGTAAACCAGACATTGCGATCAGGAGCTGTATTCCAGCATGACGCTGCAGTGCCATCACCGGTAGCACCTAATGTGGTAAATTCAGCATCTGCTGAACAGTAATTATCAATGGAAATAACCTGAGCAGAACCGATGTTATCATTAGCAGGTTGAGCCAGAGAAATGGTTGCTGACATAATTACCATGAAAAAAAAGGCAGTCAGATACCGGTATGTCAGTGTATAGAATGAGTATATAGCAGGAAAACATCTCAACCTGAAAAAGGCATCAAAAAGTATATCCATGTGTGACATGCGTTTAAACATAACAATAAACCCACAAGGAGCCAGAAAATCTGAATAAAATCAGATCGGCACCTCCTCAATAGGTTATTTATCGTCAAATCATGTTAAAATAGACAAAAAATATGTCCAAGTTTTTAAATATGACTTAGTTAGTTAGTGATTGGTTGCATGCGTTACAGTGCAAACTGTATAATTTTGTCAGTCTTGTCATCTCCATTTGGCCATTTGACCGAATTTTGAATTAAAATTTTGCAATATAGCAAAATATGAATTCAGATTATCTGTTGAAAAGTTGGAAAATTTTATCATTTCGGACTTTATTATTAAGAATGCGACTGATCAAGCAATAAACCAGGTTTCATATAAAATCAAATCAACCTGGCTTGTACCAATTTTCAAACATTACAACATGATACGTAAAGATAGATGAAAAGTATCGTCAAATCTCTACGATTTCCATTAATCAAGGATTATAAGTGAGGAAAAGGGGGTTTGGTGTGATGAAATAAAACATGGTCCTGGGTCCTGGGTTCTCGGTTTCATAGCTCCTCAAGAGCGAAAGACAATCCAGCTTTATCCGTTATAACTATAAAGGAGAAGGCGCATACTCTATGCTCTATGCCCCATAATAACTTACAAACACCAGTAAAATTTAATGTCCCTTCGTCTCATCATCTTCATCTATTACCAGGCAACAAGTCGAAGACAATTACTGACTCGAAGATCCTGACTGACTGAAAGGAACGTTGGGAGACAAGGAGCGTCATGGGGCCCCAGTAATGAGGACCTAATCTTTCCGGAGACTGAGGACTGGCGACTTACTTCATCACCAACACCTTTGCCCCTCTGATCTTCCGGTTCTTCAATTCCATCAGGGCTATGTTGGCATCTTCCAGCGGATATTCTTCCGTTTCTGGTTTAATCTGCATCTTATCCGCAAGCAGCAGGAATTCCCGGATGTCGTTACTGCTCACATTCGCTACACTTTTTATCTCCTTTTCCATCCAGAGATGGCCGGGGTAATCGAGTTTCAGCAGGTACTCCTTGTCAACCTCCTCCTTTCGTATCGCATTGATAACCAGCCGGCCACCGGGAGCAAGGTTATTCAACGCCTCAACAACCGGTTTCCATACCGGTGTAGTATCGATAATGGCATGTAGTTCTTCAGGTGATGTTTCTTCTGTATTACCGGCCCATTCCGCTCCGAGCTCCAGGGCAAATTGCCTTTCTTCCGGACTCCTGGCAAAAACACAGATCCTGGTTCCCGGGAAAAGGTGCTTTGCCATTTTCAGAACCAGATGACCCGAAGCACCAAAACCGGTCAGACCAAGTTGCTGGCCATCCATCAGGTTGCACAGTTTCAGTGAGCGGTACCCGATTGCACCGGCACAGAGCAGCGGTGCTGCTTCAAGATCGGAAAAGGATTCCGGGATAGGAAAGGCAAAATCTTCCCGAACGGTCATGTATTGAGCATATCCACCATGTATATCCCTGCCGGTAGCTTTAAAATCGGGACATAAATTATCATTCCCCGAAAGGCAGTATTCGCATGCTCCGCAGGCTGACCCAATCCATCCTACACCCAGCCGCTCTCCCCTTTTGTATTGGTTAGTGCCTGTACCGGTTTCCACAACCCTGCCAACGACCTCATGCCCCAAAATCACCGGAAAGTGAGGCGGTGGCGTCCTCCCTTCAATCTCATCCAGCTCGGTGTGGCAAACCCCACAGGTTGTAACCTCCAGGAGAATTTCTCGTTCACCCGGTACGGGATCAGGCAGGGTAACCAGTTCTAAAGGATTGTTTTCAATCGAAAGATCAGTAATCCTATTCATTACCATTGCTTTCATGATCAGCGCTTTTGTTTTAAAATCCAAGGTAAAATAACAAATCTTGCCCCATTAAACAATTAACATTTAACATTTAACTTATAACTTTCTCGTATCCCAGTGTTTTCTGTATATTTATCACCCGATCATTCAGAGTAGTATTTCAAACCTGATCTCTTAAACTGTTAACACAATAAAACCATGAAAACTAAACCATGCTTTTTGTTACTCATTCTTTTTATGGTTAATATCTCCCTTTTTGCTCAGGATTCGATTGATGGGCTATTGCCTGTCAGGGGATTCTGCATTGCTGCACCCAGGCCTGATAACCTGGAACCGTTCATCCAATTTATTGATAATGAATTGGCGCCCAGAAAAGTGAACACGCTCGTTTTGAGGGTTGACTGGAATTACCAGTATAAATCCTATCCCCAGTTACAGGATTCAATTGCCCTTTCTAAAGCGGAGGTGAAACAGATTGTCGAAACATGCAGGAAGCATAACATTGAACTCATTCCTCATATCAATTTGCTTGGACATCAGTCATGGCACTCAACCACTTTGAATCTCTTGCGGGAATTCCCTGAATTCAACGAAACACCGCACATCGAGATGCCGGAAGAATACAAATGGCCCAATGAGGATGGTTTGTACTGCCTGAGTTATTGTCCACTCCATCCCGAGGTACATGATGTTGTATTTGCTGCAATGGATGAGATCATGGATGTATTTGAGGCAAAAATCTTCCATGCAGGAATGGATGAGGTGTTTTACATCGGTGATGACAAATGTCCCAGATGCAGAGGCAAGGATAAGGCGGAATTATTTGCCGGAGAGGTCAGGCTCATCAGGGATCACCTGGCACAGAATGACCGGGAATTGTGGATCTGGGGTGACCGGTTAATCGACGGAGCAACGAC
>CAYZVJ010000093.1:9309-12272 GCA_964481765.1 uncultured Rikenellaceae bacterium
GATCAATTTTATGGTAAACGACCCCCTCGAAATCAGGATGAAAATAGTGTCGCCTGCTTTAAAAAACTCTTTGAGGCAATGAATAAAGAAACAATTGAATAAGTACCTTTTAACTTTCTTTAACCTGAAATTCACCATGATAAAATTATCGGGCAGGATCGGATCCATTGATGTTTTCAGGGCATTGACCATGCTCTTAATGATCTTTGTAAATGACCTCTGGACCCTTGAAGACATCCCATCCTGGCTTGGACATGCTGCTGCAGATGAGGATGCTATGGGACTGGCGGATGTGGTGTTCCCTGCTTTTCTCTTCATTGTCGGACTGTCCATCCCATTTGCAATTAATAACCGCCTGAAAAAAGGTCAAACTATCTCCCAGATCTCCTATCACATCCTGCTTCGTTCTGCAGCACTTATCATTATAGGTGTATTCCATGTCAATCTGGAAAATTATAATTCAGAACTGGCATGGATGAACAAATACTGGTGGGAGATCCTGATCACGATCGGTTTCTTCCTGATTTGGAACAGCTATCCCAAACGGGAAGGAGTGATGAACAGTCTATTTATAGGGCTCAGGATCACCGGGATTCTGCTTCTGGTCTTTTTGGCATCGATTTACAGGGGTGGTACACCGGAAGAGCCGGTATGGATCCGAGCCTACTGGTGGGGTATCCTCGGCCTGATCGGTTGGGCATACCTGATCTCAGCATTCATTTACCTCTTTGCCCGAACTAACCTGGCAATCATCATCGCCGGACTGGTCTTTTTCAATCTGTTTAATGTGGGTGCATTTGCCGGATGGCTCGACTTCCTTTCCGGAGTAAAAAAATACATCTGGATCGTTGGTGATGGTTCCATGCCGGCATTTACCATGGCGGGAGTTACCGCCTCAGTAATTTATATGAAGTTGAAGAAGAAGGCAACCGCATTGCAATTTCTGCTGGCCATGCTTGCGCTGGCCATTATCATGTTCGCTTTTGGTTTTGGAACACGTCCGCTCTGGGGGATTTCAAAGATCAGGGCTACCCCGGCATGGATCGGAATCTGCTCCGGGATCAGTTACCTTTTTTTCGGTATACTCTATCTGCTCATTGACATCCGGAATGGAAGGAAATGGTTCACACTAATCGATGCTGCAGGGACCAGCACCCTCACCTGTTATCTCATTCCCTACTACTGGTATTCTGTCCTGGCACTGACCAGCATATCGCTGCCGTTGAGTTTACGAACAGGACCGGTCGGGATCATAAAATCCGTTCTGTTTGCCCTGCTGATCATTCAAATTACCGGAGTTCTTGAAAGAATCAACATTAAACTAAGGATTTAATATCCTTGAAGACTCCTGGATTTATGTTCAACGATTTTACTACCTTTATTCCATAATTGTAATAAAAGGTATACAATGCAGCATAAAATCAGAAACGTTATCGCTATAGCCTTTGTCCTTGCGGTAATTGTATTTACCATACTTGCCCTGCTTTCCATATGGGAGATTGTGGCGGACGATATCATCTGGAAATCCCTCGGTACACTGGTTGTCCTTGTGGTTTCAGCAGCACTCATTTTTGGTATCATCAAACTGGCTGAAGTGCGGTATTCGGGGGAGAGTATGCCTGTAAAGGGGAACGAAGGGGGTTAGAATTGCGGATTTCATGCCTGCGGCAGGCAGGCATCTCTCATCTCTTCTCCCAGGACCGAGGAACTATGCCCCGATTTAAATGCAGGGTACAACTCTTGATCTACCAAATACTCGTCGCCCGAACTTGAGTCGAGCGACGAGAAAAACTGGTCGTGCTCCGACTTCAGATCGAAGTACGGCTTTTATATCCTCGACTGCGCTGTCCAGTCGGGCAGGGAGCACTAAGAACCTGTTTTTTGCACCACAAGTGCAGCAAATAAAGATTTCAAAACCTATTCTAAATTGGTAGCTGTCCCTATTTAACTTGCTAATTTTTAGTTATCTTTAAAAAAATCCTATGATTATGAAAAAATGTTTACAAGTGATGTTATTCCTGGCAATTCCGCTCATTGCCAGTAGTCAGGAATCTTCCATCTCAAAATTTGCCCTTTCAGTCAATCCAGTCGGTTTTCTTCAATTCGGCCCTTCAATATCAGTTGAAGCAGGAATAACCGGGAACCTGGTATTGAATGCTCATGTAAGATTTCCCTCATTGGGTTTACTCTCCTTTGTAGTAAATGCACACGATGATGGATTGGATGAATTGAGTGGATTTGCTTTTGGAGCAGGCGCAATTTATTTCTTCGGGGATAAGATGAATAAACCGTATGCGGGTGTGTTGATGGATTACAACAGATTTAAATGTCTTTATGCTCAGAATGAAAGCTGGGAGTGGGATGAAACGATAAACTCAGTCGTATTGTTATTAAACGGTGGTTACCGCTTCCGGTTTGAGAGCGGATTTTTTATCAATACCGGGGCTTTCTTTGGTGTTGCCATAAACAGTTGGGATTGGGATTATACCGATACAAGCTATGGTGATTCGGATTCATCCGATCGCAGTGGCACCGATGCCCAGCCTTTCGGTATGGTCGAAGTGACCTTTGGGTTTGAGTTTTAAGAATGAAAGTGGATTACGCACACTGATTCTGAATCCATACCAATCCATCAGGGGCTGTGCTTAATTTTTTTTGTATTTTTTGAGACGGTTACTCGTTAAACAAACCACTGTTTAAGTAGGGACAGCTACTTTTTTAAAATTTTATAAGATACTGTTTATCAATAATCTAAGAATCATTGAGAGATTATTAATTATGATAAAATAACATCTTAACCATTTATATTACAATTATTTATATATTTTATTTTATGTTGGTAGCTGTCCCTACTTATTTGTTGGTAGCTGTCCCTACTTATTGGAGTACCTCCCTCCCGCTTAATGCGGATCGGTCGGTGATCCTTCACGGTGGCCTCCACAATGACAAAAAGGCTGGCTGCC
>CAYZVJ010000094.1:0-12238 GCA_964481765.1 uncultured Rikenellaceae bacterium
GCTCGATACCTTTTGCAAAATAATAAAAAATGATGCGAAAGAAAGGATATTTCGATATTTGAAGGTTCAATCATTGGAAGCATATTGCCTCCTGAAAGATAGATTGAGACCGTAGATCTGATGGTTCGTTGGAATTAAGATTTGCCGATTGATGAAATGGTTACATGATTTCAGGTACCTGGAAAACACACGTATAGTTTTTGCGGTTACAGTTCTGATCTGTTTGCTTTTTATTTCCGGATGCAGTCCGACCAAATATGTTCCTGAGGGAGAATACCTGTTGAACCGGTACAAGGTTGATAGCAAGAACCGGAATCTAAAAAAGGATGATCTGGAACGGGCAATCAAACAGAAACCGAACAAACAGATCCTGGGGCTCAAATTTCACCTTTCCCTATACAACCTTTCGAAAAAAAATAAAGATACCCGTATTAACCGGTGGTTAAGGACCATTGGAGAGGAACCGGTGATTTATGATGCGTTTCAAACTGATAAATCTTCGCAGCAGCTGAAGGAAGTAAGCTCTCAAAAAGGTTATTTTAATGCCGTGGTGGAAGATACGGTGACATTCAGAAAGAAGAAGGCAAAGGTCAACTATTCCATTCAAGCCAACAAGCCTTACCGGGTCAGGCAGGTGCACTACAATTTTGAGGATACCACACTCCGTGGAATTGTCCTTGCCGACACACTGGAATCGCTGATAAAAGAAGGGACAAGATATGACGTTGCGGTTTTACAGAATGAGCGAAACCGGATTGAAAAGCTGCTGAAGGATGAAGGGTATTACACGTTCTCTAAGCATTATGTTTATTTTGAAATCGACAGCAGTTTACAATCCAACCGGTTGGATGTTTATATTGGAATAAAACAGTTTCAGCAAAACACTGGCGGTTACCACTATGTGACGGTTCCACATGAAAAACACGTAATCAACCGGGTTTATGTCTATTCAAATTATAATCCACAATTGGCGCTAACCGATCCTGAATCATACAATAACAGCCTGGATACAACGGAATATAAGGGGCTCTATTTTATTACCAGCAACAGGGAAGAGGTCGTTAAACCCAAGGTGGTTGTTCAGTCAAACTACATCCAGGAGGGGGATCTGTATAACCTGACCAATGTTGAGCAGACCAATACACACTTATCCTCCTTACAGGTATTCAGGCTGATCAATATACAATTCAGGGAGGGCCCGGAAAACAGGGATGGCGAATACCAGCCCCTGGACTGCATCATTCAGCTGGCTCCGTTTACCCAGCAATCCTATACCGTTGAGCTGGAAGGAACCAACTCGGCAGGGAACCTTGGTGGAGCGGTAAACCTGTTATACCAGCACCGCAACCTTTTCAAAGGTGCTGAAGTGCTCAACCTGAAGCTGAAAGGTGCACTGGAAACCCTTACAGCAGACTATGTAGACAGCCTGGAGCTTGGTTTTAAGAATACCATTGAGCTGGGTGCTGAACTGAACCTTACCTTCCCGAAATTTCTCCTTCCTTTCCTCGAGGCAGAGCGTTTTGTTAAGAAATACAATCCGAAAACTACCTTTTCCATCGCATACAACTACCAGCGCCGCCCGGTATACACCCGTACACTGGCCAGTGCATCGATCGGGTATACCTGGTACAGCCCCGGATTCTCATCTCATGTCATCCGGCCTGTGGATATTAATGCCGTCAGGATTGACAGAATTCTGGAATCGTTTGAGGAGAGGATCAAGGGGACGTACCTTGAAAATAGTTACCAGCCTGTCCTGATCAATGGAATTAACTACACCTACGTGTTCAACAACCAGGACCTGAACAAAAAGCAGGATTTCGTTTTTTTACGGGCGAATGCTGAAGCAGCCGGTAACCTGATGTATGCCATTAATAAAGCTGCCGGGACAAAAAAGAGTGACAGTACAGGATATAAACTTTTCGGATTGGAATATGCACAGTTTGTTAAAGGGGATTTTGATATCCGGTACAACCAGGTGATCAACGGGGGAAATGACCTGATCTACCGGGTTTCTGTCGGAGTGGCTTACCCATATGGAAACTCCACCAACATTCCCTTTACCCGTCAGTACTATACCGGTGGTGCCAACGGGATCAGAGCCTGGCACGTCCGATCACTCGGTCCCGGTTCAACCGAAGCGAGTGAAAACATCTTCTTCAACCAGACCGCTGACATCAAACTGGAGGCTAACCTGGAGTATCGCTTTAAACTTTTCTGGATCCTTGAAGGAGCCATGTTTTTAGATGCAGGTAATATATGGACGATAAAAAAGAACAAGAACCTTCCTGTACGGTATGACGGGGTTGATCCGGCACTCTTTGAGTGGAACAGATTTTATAAAGAGCTGGCGGTCGGTACCGGGCTGGGACTCCGGTTTGATTTTTCCTTCTTCATCTTCCGCCTCGATGTTGGTTTGAAGGTCAGGGATCCCGGAGATGTTTATAAAGGGGATGTGAAACTTAACACGACCAAGTGGATCCCGTGGGACAGGAAACTCTCATTCAGGGATGATTTCACCTTTCACATTGCCATCGGGTACCCCTTCTGATGCCTCTTACACGTAACTCAACTTCATCATGTTTGTCTGTCCCCTTTTATTCAGGGGTATGGAACCCACATGGATGATCGTATCCTGTTCATTAATCAATTCTTTTTCCAGCAGGATGTTGATCGAAGATTCGATGGCATTGTTGATCTCCTCGTATTCATCAAGGTAATACGCCCTCACTCCCCAGACAAGTGACAAGATGCGCAGGATCTTACGATTGCTGGTGAAGGCAAATATATAGGCATCGGGACGGTGGCTTGCGATCCGGAATGCAGTATACCCGGAGTGGGTAAAGGTGATGATGGCTTTTGCCTGTGATTGTTCTGCCATTTTACAGGCGTTGTAACAGATCGAATCGGGCAGGAATGATTTGGACAGTCCCTTTGGTGCATGTTCGCGGATGAACTGGAATCCGTTTCTTTCGGTCCAGCTGATGATCTGTTGCATGCTCCGTATCACTTCAACCGGAAATTTCCCAACCGAAGTTTCTCCACTCAGCATCAGGCAGTCAGCCCCGTCGAGTACTGCATTGGCAACATCATTGGCTTCAGCCCGTGTGGGTCTGAAATTGGTGATCATGCTCTCCATCATCTGCGTGGCAATGATTACCGGCTTGCCCTGGTTAATGCATTTTCTAAGCAGGGTTTTCTGGATCAGCGGGACCCTGTCGAAAGCAACCTCCACCCCAAGATCTCCACGGGCGATCATCACCCCATCGGTCATGTCAATGATATTATCAATCTCTTCCAGGGCTTCCGGTTTCTCAATCTTGGCTATTACTTTTGTATTTCTCTTTTTCTTCTTGATGATATCTTTCAGATCGATGATATCGGTTACCTTCCTGACAAAGGAGAGGGCGATCCAATCCACATCGTGCTTGAGTGCAAAATCTGCATCTTCAATATCTTTATCCGTTAAACTGGGGAGCGATATTTTTGTGTCGGGCAGATTAACCCCTTTCCGGGATGATAATATTCCACCGTGTACCACGCGAGCCCGAACACTATCTTTTTTGTTGGTAGCGGTGACTTCAAGTTTGAGCTTTCCATCATCCACCAGGATAAAATCACCGACCGTTACATCCCTGGAAAATTCAGGGTAACTCAGGTACACTTTTTCTGCTGTCCCCAGGCACTCCTCTGCAACGATAGCAATCGATTCTCCATCTTTCAGTTCAATCGCATTGTTCTCCACTTCCCCGATCCTGAGTTTGGGCCCCTGCAGATCGGCTAATATGGCTACGTTCCGGTTGAGTTCCCGGTTCAGGTCTTGAATGGTATGAATCACTTCCAGGTGATCGTTATGGGTGCCGTGAGAAAAATTTAACCGGCATACATCAATGCCCTCGATGATCATCTGTTTCAAGACGGTTTTGGACGAGCAGGCAGGCCCGATGGTTGCAATTATTTTCGTTTGAGAGGTTCTGTTTTCCATGGATGAGTTCGGTTTGATGGGGTTTGAATTTCGTGGATCAAAAGTACAACTTTTTAAGAAATTTGTTTGGATATACAAACATTTTTCACCATTTTGCCGCACTTCTTTCGAACATGTATCCATAACAAAAGTTTTTGGTTATCAAATAAATATAGAGAAATGACAAACGTTGATTTACCCACCCGCGACAGATTTGGTAGCAAATTTGGAGTAATTGCTGCGACGGCAGGATCTGCAATTGGGCTTGGGAATATCTGGAGGTTTCCTTATGTGCTTGGTGAAAATGGGGGCGGGGCATTTCTCCTTATCTATTTGATTTTTGTCCTGGCAATCGGCATTCCGGTGATGATGTCAGAGTTCATTATTGGCCGCAGTGCACAGCTCAACCCGGTAGGAGCATTTAAGAAACTTGCTCCCCGGAAACCCTGGTTTCTGATTGGAATAATGGGAGTGGGAGCCGCTTTTATGATCCTCGCCTTCTATGCAGTAATAGCAGGCTGGACACTGGAATACATTTACCAGTCTATCGCGAATGGATTCAAGGGTAAATCACCCGCAGAGCTTGGTGTCATGTTTGACAGCTTCAGGGAAGGCTCTGTCCGTCCCGTTATCTGGTTTCTTGTTTTCATGGCATTCACCGCGTTGATCGTTTCCGCCGGTATCAAGGATGGCATTGAAAAGTATGCAAAGATCCTGATGCCCATATTGCTGGTATTGTTGATCATATTGTGCATTCGTGCGGTGACTTTTAAAGGCGCCGGCGCCGGATTGGCATTTTTGTTTAAACCGGATTTTTCCATATTCAGTGATTTCAAAGCAGCAACAAGCACTATCCTGAAAGCATTGGGACAGGCATTCTTTTCGCTGAGTATAGGTATGGGTACCCTGATCACCTACGGGTCCTATATCAGTAAAAAAGACAACCTGGCAACCACTGCTGTTACCGTCTCCCTGGCAGATACCTTCATTGCCGTATTAGCAGGAGTTGCCATCTTCCCGGTTGTATTTGCATTTGGTATCGATGCAGCAGAAGGAGAGGCCCTGGTATACAAAACCCTGCCCATTATTTTTCAACAGATGTCCGGAGGTTATATTTTTTCACTGATGTTTTTTGTGCTGCTCGCACTGGCTGCCCTGACATCCACCATATCGGTTCTGGAGGTGGTTGTAGCCTATTTTGTGGAAGAGCTGGGTATGATACGCAAGAGAGCAACCCTGGTTGCTTCGCTGTGCATTTCCTTTCTTGGTTTGTTTGCCGCTGCTTCATGGGGTTGGTTTAAGAACCTCACACTATTCAAACTAAATGTGTTTGGTATCCTTGATTTTACTTCGGCAAATATTCTTCTCCCTCTCGGAGGGTTGTTAATCGTCCTGTTCATTGGATGGTATTATGGACGAAAAAGATCGGGTCAGGAGTTATCCGCCGAAGGAACATTAAAAGTCAGGTATCTGCCACTCTTTATCTTCATTGTTAAATTTGTTGCCCCCATCGCCATTGCCCTTGTCTTTTTGAATCTATTCGGGGTTTTTAATTTCAATTGATACTGAGTAGTTCATTTCATGAGGAAAACAGTACTCTTACTCTTATTTCTTTTTTCCCCAAATCACCTCTTTGCCGGGAATGGCCCGACGATCAGTGAGCGTATTGATGCTGCATTTGCACCACTCGTGGATATCCTGGATACGGTTTTTTTCTGGGATCCCGTGAAAGCGGTTGGGATTGAATTGGAAGCCGATATCCCGATTGTTGTACTCTGGCTTGTCCTTGCCGGAATTTTTTTTACATTCCGCATGAAATTCATCAACATCAGGGCATTCGGTCACTCGATAGCGTTGATAAAGGGGAGATTTGACAAACCGGACAACAGGGGAGAGGTATCCCATTTCCAGGCACTCGCCACGGCACTGTCAGCAACGGTTGGCCTGGGGAACATCGCCGGTGTTGCCATTGCTATCATGGTTGGAGGACCCGGTGCGACATTCTGGATGATCGTAGCCGGATTTTTTGGCATGTCCCTGAAATTCACGGAATGCACCCTGGGTTTGAAATACCGCCAGATTGATCAGCACGGTGTGGTATCGGGTGGACCGATGTATTACCTCAACAAGGCATTTACCAGGCGAAAACTGGGTATTCCAGGGAAGGTACTGGCAGGCATTTATGCCGTTTTCATGGTTGCCGCTTCCTTTGGAGGAAGCAATATGCTGCAATCGAACCAGGCGTTTGCCCAGTTTGCCATGGTCGTTCCGGCAGTCTCGGATTATGGATTCTGGTTTGGCTTGATCATGGCTTTCTTTATTGGGATTGTTATCATTGGTGGGATCAGGAGCATTGCCCGGGTGACCGGGAAACTGGTTCCCTTCATGGCTGTTTTTTATGTTGGAACAGCCCTGGTGATCATTGCCATGAATATATCGGAAGTCGGGCACGTTTTCAGTTTGATTTTTCATGGTGCCTTCAATGCTCCTGCCCTGAAAGGCGGAATTATCGGTGTGTTGATAACCGGTTTCAGGAGGGGGGCTTTTTCAAACGAAGCAGGCGTGGGATCGGCTGCAGTAGCCCATGCAGCAGCAAGGACCAATGAACCCGTTAGTGAAGGGATCGTTGCCATGCTGGAACCCTTTATCGATACCGTATTGATCTGTACCATGACATCGCTGGTTCTTATTTTTACGGGATTTCATGAGAACCCGATGGGGCTGGAGGGAGCTCCCCTGACCTCAGCAGCATTTGGCAGCGTTTTTCCATGGTTCCCCTACCTCCTTGTCGTGGCGATATTACTCTTTGCCTTTTCCACCATGATCTCCTGGTCCTATTACGGATTGAAGGGCTTTCATTACCTTTTCGGTAAAACATCTACAACATTGTTCGGTTCCATCAAAGTAGCAACCTATACCTATTTTATACTGTTTTTGCTATTTACCATAATCGGCGCTTCTTCAAGCCTAACATCGGTTATCCAGTTTTCGGATATGATGGTACTGACTCTTGCGTTCCCGAACATCATCGGTTTGCTCGTACTTGCACCCGAAGTTAGCAGGGATCTGAAAGACTACATGAACCGGTTGCGGAAAGGAGAGATCGTAAAACATTGACCGTGTTTACCAGATACCGGTAAATAAAAATGATTAACGTGGTTATAGATCATCGGATCAGATACATTGTTGAACGGATCATTGATCAGGAAGAAGACCTTACGCTCAGTGAAAAGATCAATGCAGCATTCGAACCGGTGGTTCAGTTTATGGAAAAGATATTTTTCTGGGATCCGTTTGCTGCCCTGGGATTTGACCTGGAAGCTGATATTCCCTTCATTGTGCTCTGGGTAGTCCTTGCCGGTATCTTTTTTACCCTCTGGATGAAATTTATTAATGTGAGGGCGTTTGGTCATTCGTGGTACCTGATCAGGGGTAAGTACAACAAACCGGGTGAGCGGGGAGAGGTATCGCATTTCCAGGCGTTAACAACTGCCCTGTCGGCTACGGTTGGCCTCGGTAACATCTCCGGTGTGGCTATTGCCATTGCCGTGGGAGGTCCCGGAGCAACTTTCTGGATGATCCTTGCAGGGTTCTTTGGCATGTCGCTGAAATTTACGGAATGCACCCTGGGTGTGAAATACCGTAAAATAGATGCCCGTGGAAATGTGTCGGGAGGGCCCATGTATTACCTTGTGGAAGGATTGAAACGGAAAAACCTGGGAGGATTGGGCAGGGTCCTTGCTGCAGTTTTTGCACTGCTGGTAGTAGCATCATCCATGGGAGGAAATATGTTTCAGGCAAACCAGGCTTTTGCACAATTCCTCATTTTTGTTCCCGCTCTCGAAAGACACGGCGCAGTGTTCGGTGTTTTTTTTGCCATTCTGGTCGGGTTGGTGATCGTTGGCGGGATCAGGAGCATCGGCAGGGTTACGGGCAAAATCGTCCCGTTTATGGCAGGACTCTACCTCGGCACGGCACTGATCATCATTATCATGAATATCGGTGAAATCGGTTCCGTGTTTAAGTTGATCGTGACCAGCGCTTTTGATGCTCCTGCCATCAAAGGAGGATTCATTGGTGTATTGATCACGGGGTTCAGGCGCGGTGCCTTTTCGAATGAAGCGGGATTGGGATCCTCGGCAATAGCCCATGCACCGGCAAAAACGGACGAGCCTGTAAATGAGGGAATCGTTGCACTCATGGAACCGTTTATTGATACCATTATCATCTGTACCATGACATCCCTTGTTCTCATTTTTACCGGCTTCCATCAGAATCCCGAAGGGCTGGAAGGTACCCAGCTTACCTCCGCAGCCTTCGGCAGCGTGTTCCCCTGGTTCCCCTATCTCCTGGTATTGGCTATTCTGCTGTTTGCTTTCTCAACCATGATCTCCTGGTCTTATTATGGGATTAAAGGATTTGATTTTCTGCTGGGAAAACGGTTTGAAAAATTTCCGGGAAGAAAAGCCGTGATCATCCGAATATTCACCATTCTGCTCCTGCTCTGTGTCGTGATCGGGGCAAGCTCAACCCTCACCTCTGTCATTACCTTTATCGATATGGTCATGATCACACTGGCAATCCCTAATGTGATCGGCCTGATCATCCTGGGACCCGAAATCAAAAGAGATCTGAAAAGTTACATGAAACGCTTCCGCGCAGGTGAAATTAAACGGTATAAGTAAATCGTTAACCGGTGTTCGGTAACGATGCCCGTTTCGCCGATCGGCAACGGTGACGCAAACAAATAAATGATTTAAGAACGTTAATCGCCCCGGGCGGGCTTTGTAACCCTGCCTCACCGGCAGATTTGAATTTCCCATACACAATGTAGGGCGACTTTCCAAGTCGCCTAAAAGTCGACTCTTCCATAGGAATGCCTTCGGCAGGGAGACCTGCCTGCCTCGCCGGCCGGCAGGCGTCGGATGAAAACCGTCAGACCGGATTTTGATATTTCCGCGGATTGCACTATCTTGAAGTCTATTCCTTTTGTAACGGGTTCATGGTTAAAAAGTTTCTGAAAGAATACTTCAGCTTTTCACGCCGGGAACAACATGGCATTCTGGTCCTTTCCTCCCTTATCGCTATTCTGATTCTTGTTAATCTGCTGATATTATGGCTGCCTGAAAAGAGGATGAACAGTGCTGAAGAGATCCGTGAAACCGTGAAGGATTTTAACCTGATAAACGAGAACACCGGGAACCTGTCCGGTAACAAGGATCACAGGGATAAACCTGCGGTTCATGTGTCAGCGCATGAATTGTTTTATTTTGACCCGAACCAGGCTTCGAAACAGGAATTGATGAAACTTGGAGTGCAGGAAAAGGTGGCAACTACTTTGCTGCATTACATTGAAAAAGGGGGGAAGTTTAACAAAAAGGAAGACCTGTTGAAAATTTATGGAATGGATACCTCCCTGTATACGGAACTGGAACCGTTTATCCGGATTGCCCCACCGGTTCAGCCTGATGATATTGATCACCGGGAATTGGTGGAAGGATCAGCAGCCAGGATCGTTGAGCTGAACAATGCCGATACAGCTGACCTGCTTCCATTGAAGGGAATTGGTCCCGTACTTGCCCGCAGGGTGTTAAAGTACCGCAATATTTTGGGTGGATTTGTGACGAAGGATCAACTCCTTGAAGTGTATGGCATCAGTGAAGAGGTGTTCCGGGAAATTTATCCGCATGTTCGGGTGGATACTACACTCATACAGAAGCTGGATCTGAATCATGCCACCTATGCAGATTTCATACGGCACCCCTATTTCAACCAGGAACTGACCAATGCCATATTAGACTATCGTAAGAGGCAGGGAGCAATTTTTTCAGTTTCGGAGATCCGCAGGGAAGAGATGGCGTCAGAAGAGGAATACCGGAAAATCCTTCCCTATGTATATCTCCGGGAAAAGGAGAAGTGAACCGGTAAATTTTTCCGGTTTTCCCTTCGTCGAATCTTGATTTTGTGTCAGATAAATTGTATATTTAGATAGGTGTTCAAACGGTTGAGTGGTTATTTATAACGGTTTTTATTATCCGTAGGTTACAAAATAGTTAAAAAAGAGGCTTTTTCTTTGCAAAACGGAATCCAATTTTTAAATTTGCGCCTCAATTCAAAAACATCATTATGATCGTTATACCGCTTAAAGAGGGAGAAAACATTGAAAGAGCTCTTAAAAAGTTTAAGAGAAAATTTGAAAAAACCGGTGTAATTAAGGAATTACGTGAAAGGCAATCCTTTACAAAACCCTCTGTAGCCAAGAGGAATGTTAAGAAACGTGCCATCTATATCCAGAAATTACAGGAAAGCGATGAATAAAACCGACAAACAGATCTATCCCGATCATTCCGTCAGTTTTATCATGCTCCTTGCATCAAAAGGTGCCGAAAAATTACCCCATGAGAATTTTATCAACCCATTAAAAAGAGAGAGTCGGTAAAATTCACATGTTGCTTTCTTCTGTTTGAACACCCATGAAACATCCGATCCATTCGATAATTTAATACGGATGAAGTATAAGGAATCCTTTATCAGGTACTTGCAATTTGAAAGACGGTATTCAATGAATACCATCCGTTCCTACGAAAGCGACCTGACCCAGTTTTTCCAGTTTACAGCCGATCAATACGGCCACCAGGATATTCACCGGATTGATCACAAGGGGGTCCGTAACTGGATGATCTCCATGATGGATGACAACATGTCTGCCCGTTCGGTAAACCGTAAAATCACTACACTGAAATCGTTCTACAAGTACCTCATGCGGGAAGGGATAGTGCAGTCGACCCCGATGGATAAGATACTGACTCCCAAGCAGAGCAAGAAACTTCCTGAGTTTGTTGAAGTGGAGAAAATGAATGAACTGCTGGACAGGCATGAATTTGGAGATGATTTTTCCGGCATGAGAAACCGGCTGATCATTGAATTGTTGTACGCAACCGGGATGAGAAGGGCGGAATTGATACACCTTGCCGATCGCGATTTCGACCTTGAGAGCATGACCGTTAAGGTGCTTGGTAAGCGAAACAAGGAGCGGGTGATCCCGTTCACAAAAGAGCTGAAACAGAACATCGAGAAATACATCGAGGCTCGAAATGCATTTCTGGAAACCGCTGAACCGGACCATTTTTTCCTGACTGACCGCGGTAGTAAGATCTATGAGAGCCTGGTTTATCGAGTGGTGAAGAAGCATCTGGAACTCATCACTACCATTGAAAAAAGGAGCCCCCATATCCTCCGACATACCTTTGCCACACACATGTTGAACCGTGGAGCCGATCTCAATGCGATCAAGGAGTTGCTGGGTCACGCTAACCTTTCCGCAACCCAGATCTATACACACAATACATTTGAAAAACTCAAACAAATATATAAACAAGCTCATCCCAGAGCCTAAAATGATGGAGGTAATCCTATGAATATTCAAATTCATTCCGTTCGGTTTGATGCCGATACCAAGCTGCTGAAGTTTATAAAAAGCAAAGTCAAGAAGTTACTTCAGTATAACGATGACATTACCGGGGCCGAAGTGTTCCTGCGCTTGGACAAAGCCCAGGATGCAGAGAACAAGATCACGGAAATTAAGCTGGATATTCCCCGCAATCCGTTATTCGCAAGGAAACAAAGTAAAACATTTGAAGAGGCTACCGACAACGCGGTAGATGCTCTGAAAAAGCAAATTACAAAGACAAAGGGAAAGAGGAGAGGTGTATGATATCCGTTCGAAAATATCCCAACTATTTTTTTGTGTTATAAATAAATAATTCATACATTTGCAAACCGATTTTGGAGGGGTACCTCCGGGATCGGGGTTCTTTCATATTGCCGATGCAGCTTGGCTCTGAAGAATTGCGGGTCGATCATTTGGTTGGCTGTTCCGATAGCCCCTGGAAATTGTACCCGAACGGGCATTGGTTCCTGGATTTGTCAGGCGTTATAATGAAGGCCTTTTGAACGGGGTAACCGATCCTCCGATAGATCATTTTGCCGATGTAGCTCAGTTGGTCAGAGCAGCTGATTTGTAATCAGCAGGTCGTGGGTTCGAATCCCTCCATCGGCTCGTGAATAATCAATCTGAGCCTTGATTTTGGTTGAAAGTTTTTTCACTCAAATAGCATACAGGGGAATCAGAGGGGAGATACCAAAGCGGTCAACTGGGGCAGACTGTAAATCTGCTGGCTGATGCCTTCGTAGGTTCGAATCCTGCTCTCCCCACAACAGCGGGAGTAGCTCAGTTGGTAGAGCATCAGCCTTCCAAGCTGAGGGTCGCGGATT
>CAYZVJ010000095.1:0-5309 GCA_964481765.1 uncultured Rikenellaceae bacterium
CCGATATGAATTTCATCAACTCCCGGACGTACTCACTCGAGAAATTAAAATCAATCCCTGCATTGCGATAGATCTCCGGAATGGTAACAGAATAGCCAAGTTGTAACGCTTTTTCGTACCGGGCAAGAGCCTTTTTCGCGTTCTGTCTGTATTGCTTCCAGATCGCTATTGCCCCAAGCTGTGCTATTCCATATTCAATGTAATAAAAGGGACTTTCAAACAGATGAAGCTGTTTCTGCCATGAAAACGCTCTCGGTTTCTCAAATCCCGACCAGTCCACCTGGCCTGTTTCAAACTGATCCAGTATTTCAATCCATTTGCTGTTCCGTTCATCATCCGAATGGTTTGGATTAAGGTATATCCAGTGTTGAAATTTATCAATGGATGCTATCCATGGCAGAATCATGATGATTCCCTCAAGCTGGCTCCTCTTAGCCCGTTTACATTCCCCTTCACTGCTAAAAAAAGCATCCCAGTAATCCATGCTTAATAACTCCATGGTCATGGAAGCCAATTCAGCCACTTCTGCAGGGAGGTTCTTAAAATCAATGATCTCCAACTCTTTAGATAAAAAGGAATGAATGGCATGCCCACTCTCATGCATTATGGTCTCAATGTCCCGGAGATTACCCGTGGCATTCATAAATATAAACGGGATATTGCTTTCATATAACGGATAGTTGAATCCTCCGGGTGCTTTTCCTTTTCTGGAACTCAGATCAAGAAATCCAATTTGTCCCATGGAATGAAGGTAATCACCATAAGCAGGTTTTACCCGGCTGAGGCACTGGACCGAACGATGAATCAATTCACCAACAGTATTGAATGGTTTCAGGGGAGGTTTCCGATCCGGGTCCACATCCAGATCCCATGGACGCAGCTCCGGCAAGCCCAAACATTCCCTTCTCTTATCGAGTATGGTTCTTACGAGCGGGACCACCTCATCTGATATCGATTCATGAAACCTCTCACAATCGTTAACGCTGTAATCGAAACGGCCAAGTTCAGTAAATTTATAATCCCTGAAATTTTTAAAACCAGCATTTCTGGCTACCTGATCCCTTGTCTGTATCAGTCTTGAAAAAAGATCCTGAAGCGCTGAGGAATCCTTACCCCTTCTTTCGCTGATCAACCTGTAAACGCTCATTCTGGTCTCACGATCCACCTCCTTCAGGTAATTCCCTGCCATCTGAAGTGTCAATTCCTTGCCCCGGTAAGTTACTGTCATCTTTGAAAGAATCCTCCCGTATTCCTGTTCCTCAACCTGAAGCCTGGCTAACAACGGAACATTTTCCTCCCGGAAGATCGCTATCCTGTTTTTTGCTGCCCGTATTGGGATCAGGTATTTCTGCTGATCCAGATCCTTCAGGTATGGCGATTCGATAAACTTCCTGTCCAGAATATTGGAATAGGTGGAAATATGAGGTTCAATTTCTGTTACAAATCGGTTAAAACGATCGGCAAGTCCCTCATCCATTGTGTCGCAATTCATTCGAATGTAACGCCATGCCAGTTCCTCTTCAAGAAATGCTTCCAATTCGCTCCGGTCAAGAAGCCATTTTTTTAACGATCCGGCAGAATGTATTGACCGTTCAGTTAGTTTTAGAAAGTATGGCTCTACTGACTTCCACGACTCAACACGGAGACTGTCCGGCAGAAAGATGCGTTTTGGTGCCGGTTTAATTTGGTCAGGTTTCATGGTATGGGAATGTTACTTTCCGGATGTTCCTTTCTTTACGGCTTTTTTTGACTGGTTTAGCACTTTACTTCCGGAGGTTTTTTTTGTTTGACCTGCCGTTTTACTTCCGGAGGGTTTTTTTGCCTGGTCTGCCGTTTTACTTCCCGGGGCTTTTTTTTCGGTAGCAGACACCGAATCACCCGCCTTTTTCTCTTTCGATACCTGCTCTTTTCCCTCCTTTTCCTCCTCCTCGTCAAACTTCACCATCTTCAGTCTATGCATCAGGTTATACCATGTCAAAATTTTCTTAATATCCGAAGTATATACACGATCCCTGTCATAGCCAGGAATAATTTCAGAAAAATAGTCTTTCAGTTTCTCCGGTGGGGATTTGGGATCAATGGTTGGTTTATTCCCCTCCTTTTCAAAAATCTTTTTAAACACATCAACAAGCGGCAGGTCTTCTTCATCGGTATAGACCGAGATATCCTCCAGCGAGGTGATCCGTTCAGAACCAAATGCACTCATGCGCTTCTTGGTTTCTAAATTCTCAACAATGATGGCATTTCTACCCTGGGAAACAAATTTAAAGAGTCCCGGATAACCAGAAATAGCTAAAATATCCTTTAGTTTCATAATTTCATATGTTAAAAAAATCTCATCCGATCAGGCAATCTTTCTTTCCCGTTTTATCGTTTCGTATGCTTCATTTACTTTCTTGAATTTATCGTTGGCAGCCTTCTGGAAATCTTCACCAAGGTGGCTAACCTTATCCGGATGGTATTTTTTTGCCATTTTCCGGTATGCCTTTTTCACCTCTTCATCAGTAGCACCTCTATCAATTTCAAGAATTTTATAGGCAGAATCGGTTTGTGGAACGAACATGGATTTTATCGATTCTATATCTTTTAAAGAAATACCCAGGTAACCGGCAAGCAGTTCAATGGTTCGTTCCTCTGAAGCATGTACCTGTCCGTCTGCTTTGGCAATTCCAAAAAGAAAATGCAATAACTGTAACCGTGCGGAATAATCCAGGTTCTGCCGGATCTGGCGACAAACATCCTGAACCGGGATCTGTTTCTTTAAAAGATCCCGAAGCATCACGATGGCTTCCCCTGAAGTATCCGCCCCAAAATTCTGAAGGAAGAATTTCTTCACGTAATCCAGTTCTGACCGAAGAATTTTACCGTCGGCTTTCATGACTGCTGCGACCAGAACCAGTAAACTCATAGCAAACGCACCGGAGGTCGTTCTTCTATCTCCGGTTACCATTTGCTGACTGGGAACATTATCAAAAAGTGAACCCAGGGCAAAACCAATTAATCCGCCAATTGGCCCAAGGAAGGCCCATCCCAATCCTCCTCCAATCCATTTTGCGAATTTACCCATGCTATCTATCTATTATTGAATGTTTTTCCAATACTCCAGCTTCACACTGTTTCATCCTTTCTCAATTCAACACTTCAAATCTATAAAAAAGTCAGGTTAACCGGAGAGTTCTGTGAATTTTTTATGCAATTCAAGTACCTGCGGAATAACCAGCTGATGATCGTCGTTGTTAACTATTTCATCCGATCGGGCTGATCGTTCCGCATCATTCATCTGGTTTCTCATTCTGCGTAGAACCTCTGCTCTCGATGTGCCGGCTCGTTCCATCACACGTGAGATTCGCAAAGCTTCAGGAGCTGAAACCATAATCACATAATCAAGTCCTTTGTCAGTACCGCTTTCAAAAATTATAGCAGACTCTTTAATGATATATGGGGGATTACTACAATCCGTCAGCCACCTGTTAAAAGCCTCCAAAACAGCAGGATGGATTATCGCATTCAGTTTTTCCAGGGCTTTTCTATCCGTAAAAACAGCTTCTGAAAGTCTTTTCCTGTCCAGGATCCCATTCCGGTAGATCCCCTTTCCAAAAATCCCGGTAACCTTTCTGATAATTTCCGTATCATGATCCATAAGATCCCTGGAAACCTCATCTGAATGAAACACAGGTACGCCAAGAGTGGAAAAGATTTTACAAACAAGGGATTTCCCACTACCGATCCCTCCTGTCAAACCGATCTTAAGCATTATTTCTCAATAATAAATTCGACATTGACCGGATGAAAGCGGATCGATCGCACATATTCAGGAGCTTTTACAATGGTTACTTTGAGTTTGTTGCCTAGTTTTTTTTCAATCGCCTCATAATCAACAACTGCCCTGAATTGATGAGTAGTAAGCTTTTCGTAGTTGGATAAACTAACATTACAGGTTAATGTTACAGACCCGGGAAAGGTCTTCAGTATCAGACTATCAGGGACATGAACCGTCTCAATCGGAATGTCAAGAAGCGCTTCTGTATATTGCTCAACGGGAATAGTAATGGTTACCTTCTTTGTGGAATAGGTGACGTTTTTTATCTCCTCCAGGTTGATACTATGCGTAATCAACTGGTCTACACCGGAGATCAATTCCTTTCGTGTATAAACCTGCTGTATAGTATCAATTATCAGATCCGGTCCCGATACCATAATCGTATCGGGATCAATGGTAATCTCACCGGTCAGCATGAATTGCTTGGCGTATTGAATCGACAGATCCGGAACCACAGGTACCCTCTTCTGAACAATTTCGCCAAATTCAAAAATAATACTATCCGGAGAAATGTTAAGTAACTGTACATCTGACCTTAGCTGCCTTGCTATTCCTGTCCTGACTCTTGAAGTCAGAATAAAAAATTTCTGAGCGCTGGAATTCCCCATGATGGTAAAACCATACTGATTGAGATCAAATATAAGGGGTAACAATCGGTTACTAACCTTATATTTCAACAGGGTATAACCCGGAGCTTCAATAGTCAATTCAAACCTGGATGGCAACTCCTTTACCAGCACTTTATCCTTTGGCAGGTTAATATACTTAACCGGGCAGGTTATGGTTGTGCTTGAATTTTTACTCAATTCATTCAGTAACCATAAGATAGTGGAAAGAAGAAGAAAAAACAGAAAGATCAGAAGTTTCCGATCAAACTTAATTCTTACGTTCTTAAAGAATGAAATGTTCCTATTTTCAGAATCACTTTCCACGATCCATCGATTAAAAAAGATTGGTTACATGGGTGTAATGATAAGCTGGATCAAATGTGCAGACCAGGGTTATTTCTGTCTTGATAAATCTGTTGAATCCTTTACAATGGCACTCTTGTCTACCCTGAGTCTCACATTATCAGCCACTTCGACTAAAACAACACCATCCTTAACATCCACAATCTTTCCATATATTCCACCGGTTGTTATAATCTTATCACCCTTTTGCAGCCCTTCTCTGTAGGTACGAAGTTCTTTCTGCTTTCTAACCTGCGGGCGAATCATAAAAAAATAAAAAACAACGATAATTAACAGGAGAAATACAAAGGACATATAAGGACTTTGTCCTTCACCGGCCGGAGCCATTAAAATTACTGACAATAATATGTTCATTAGCTTTATGTATTAAATTAATTATTTGATTCAACGATGTTTGCCTGTATTTGAAGCACCTTTACTGCGGGATCACTGTTGGATCGGATGGCAATGTTTTTTATCTGTTTTCCACTTCTGCCCGAACTGTCAAATACAACTTCAACGTATCCCTCTTTTCCGGG
>CAYZVJ010000095.1:5409-9009 GCA_964481765.1 uncultured Rikenellaceae bacterium
TAACAAAGATCACCAGGATAATAAAAGCTTCTATTTTCATAGCCCGAATAATTTTCATGCAAATTAAGAACAATTTTACCATTTGATCAAACCGGATTCTTGTTTTCATTCTCCTCTCCAACTAATCCTCTGCCTTTCTTAACGATAATCTTCTCCGTCTTCAGTTCATGAATGATCTTATCAAGAATTCCATTGATAAAATAACTGCTTTTTGGTGTACTGTAATATTTTGAAATTTCAAGGTACTCGTTGAAGCTGACCTTAGTCGGGATGTCTTCGAACTCAACGATCTCAGCAATACCGAGTTGCATAACCAGGATATCCATGAATGCGATTCGTTCGATCTCCCAGTTTTTTGTATATTTTCCAATCAGGGCAATATAGTCATCCCCGTTTGCAATAGCCTTTCGAAATAACCTTTTTACAAACTGTTTATCGTCATTATTTCGATACATGGGCATCAACGGAGTATCTGGTCCTGAATCTTCAGTAAACTTTTTTACCGTTTTAATGATCATGCTTATCGCAAATTCAACATCATCGTTCCAAAAAATACTTTGCTCCTCAAGGTTTTGGTACAACTCCTCGGAAAAAATGATCATCGTCGAGAATATCTTTGAGATTACTTTCTTATCGTCTTCATAATCAACATCTTCCTGTGACATATACGCAACGTAATCCTCCGATTCATCAATCTTTTTGCTCAGCCCCCTGATCAATTCGGGGTAGTTAACCCAGCTGAGTTTGATCTCCTTAAGATAGGATTTTAGCTGAGTATTACCACTGATCTGTTTGACAAGCCTGTTATCAACGAAGCGTGTATTCGGATGAAGATCATCAAAAGTAGGTATCTTCTTATTCCTGGCAAGTTCGATGCGTGATTCAAGAAAACGGACGATCTCTACGATCAATAAAAGCAGGTAATGATACAGATCATAGGTCTTCCGGATACTGAAAAAAAGTTGTTTTTCAGCATTGGTTACTGACTCTTCCCCTGCCTTATAATATGCATAAAGCGACTGTAATATTTTTATGCGTAGTATTCTCCTGCTAAGCATGATAATGAACAATCCCACCTGAAACAGATGGGGTATCAAATGGAACTCATTGTCACCCCACCAAGGGGGCAAGAAATTTGACCCGCATCCGCCCCTTTTGCGGATAAAGAACCGGTAATAACCTCTTTTGCACAAATGTAAGCTATTTTTCCACCCCATCAAAGCGCTTACTTTAACAATCTCAGGATTCATCGGCATCCATTAGCTATAAATTTACTTTATCTATGTGCGTTTTAAAATTATTTTATACATTTGAATGTTAAATCATCCCTAACAAAACAAAGAAAGATGGAAGACGGATCTGAAAAAAAAGAAGAACTGGAGAAAAAAGAGGAGAAAGACACGAATGATGCTCCTAACAATACTGAGAGGGAAGAAATTTTTTCGAAAGTTGTTCGTGCAGGAAAAAGAACCTATTTTTTTGATGTCAAAGCGACCAGACGAAATGATTACTACCTGACCATTACGGAGAGCAAGAAAAGATTTAACCGTGATGGCCGATTCTACTATGAGAAACATAAGATTTTCCTCTACAAGGAAGATTTTGATAAATTCTCAGATGGCCTGGCAGAAATAATTGAATACATACAGGAAAACAGGCCTGAGATCATCGAGAAGGAGGAAATTACATCCCAGGAGAAAGCGGATGAAACAAAGGTTGAAACCAAAATTGATGAAGAATTGGCTGAGACCTATACCGATGTTGATTTTGAAGACCTGGAAGATAAAAGCTAATCCAATTCAGGCTTCTGATAACACCCTATCCCCTTAAAAACTGAATCGTTGAATTCAGCTATACCCGGCGTAACGTGATCCATTGAATAAATACCCTTCAATGAGCATAGTATAGTTATCATAGCTCCCTTCTTATCACTACCTCATGCTCCCATGATAGGAACCTACATCTAATCCTTACTTGATTCTACCTGTACTTCTCCATCTTTTCAACAGCACAAAATTAACCCATAAAAATACCCACATAATGGTATTGTCGGGAAAAGGAATGATTAGTAGGTTTACAGCCCGTTACCGGAAAGGCAGGGAATCATAAAAATCATTCCATGGATAGCTCAGAATTTCAAAATAATGAAACAGTTCCCATGCCAGGGAAAAATTTGCAGGAAGCAGAACAAGCGAAGAGTAAATTACTGACTATAGCACTTGTTGGAAACCCCCAGTCAGGGAAAACAACGCTTTTGCAGCATGCATTCCATACGAATCAGCAGGTCGCCAATAATCCTGATGTGCCCCTTGAATCTGGATCTGTCATTATCGAACAGGATGGGTATGAATTCAATATTGTAGAACTCCCCGGTATCTTTTCCCTTTCCGCCAATACACCTGAAGAGTTCAATGTAAGAAAATACATTTTAGGGGAAATGCCAGATGTGGTAATCAATGTTCTCAACAGTGAAAACCTGGAAAGAGATCTTTACCTCACCACCCAACTGATCGATATGGATGTAAAAATGGTCATTGCATTGAACATGCATGACAAAATGATTAATAAGGGGGATAAATTCGATTACCATTCGCTGGCGAAAATGATCGGGATTCCAATCATACCTACCATCAGCACCAAAGGATATGGTATTAAAGAGTTGTTTCAGAGTGTGATTGACGTATATGAAGAGAATAAACCATACAGACGGATTCATATCAACTACGGAAAAACCGTTGAAACATCGATCCGGAAAATAGAAGAAGAGATTCGGCAAAATCAGGAACGATTCATCACGTTATCTTCCCGGTTCTATGCTGTCAGGCTTCTTGAAAAAGATGAATCCATCAATTTCACCCTTTCCGTATTAAGCAACCATGAAAAAATAAAGACGTGTACTCAGTTGGAAATGAGCAGGCTTGAACAGATGTATAATGAAGAGAGCGATACATTGATCAGGGGTGCCCGGTATGGATTTATCTCTGGTGCACTTAAAGAAACCTTTGTTGGTGGTGTATCCCGTATGGACAAAACCGAAGCAGTTGATTCGTTCATGACACACCGTCTTTTCGGATACCCGATTTTTCTCTTTTTTATGTTTGTCATGTTCTTCTCAACCTTTGAATTGGGGCAATATCCTATGGACTGGCTGGATTCCGGAATCAATTTGCTTTCCGGATGGCTCGAAGCATCCATGATGGAAGGGTCATTTAAGAACCTGATCATACATGGGATTATTGAAGGGGTAGGAAGTGTCATTATATTCCTTCCCAATATCCTGATCCTCTTCTTCTTCATATCCCTGATGGAAGATACCGGGTACATGTCAAGGGCAGCGTTCATCATGGATAAAGTCATGCATAAAATCGGCCTCCATGGAAAATCGTTTATCCCTCTCTTAATGGGATTTGGTTGCAATGTCCCTGCAATCATGGCAACCCGTACTATAGAGAACCGCAACAACAGGATCCTTACCATCCTGATCAACCCCTTCATGTCATGCAGTGCCCGATTACCGGTATACATTCTGCTTATCGGGGCTTTTTTCCCAGGGCATCCGGGATTAATGCTCTTCCTTATCTATTTTATTGGTATTGTTCT
>CAYZVJ010000095.1:9109-10814 GCA_964481765.1 uncultured Rikenellaceae bacterium
CTGGCATGGCTATTGGCTTTCATTGTTTACCAGGTTGGTAATCTGCTGGTTTAATACGATATTGAAATGATCCAGGATATTATAACGCTCGTCATTGTCACTGCCGCAGTATCCTATTCCCTGATCCAGGCATACAAACTCTTTCGAAAATCAAAAAAGGAGAAAATGCAGATGATCTGCTCTGCCGGTTGTACCTCCTGTCAATTGAAATAAATTAGTCCCCTTACAGTATGATATTTATCATATCGATGACTATCTGCCTGATAAACAGAAGGTTTAGAACATATACGAAAGGGGCTGTATATCAGGATTCGAGCATTACCATTTGATTATTATCTTATCTTTGCGGTTTCAATCCATTTACGAACCAAAACCTACAGACGAAATGAATAAAAAATTTGCATTCGGATTTATTACTCTGACTATCCTGTTTGCCTGCAATACAGGCAATAAAACAGGTCAGGATGAAAACAAAGACGAGATACTGGAAGTAGCCCTGTCAGAACTGATGGAGAACAGGGAGAAATATGTTGACAAATCCGTACTTGTAACCGGAATTATCGATCACGTTTGCCGGGAAACCGGTAAAAAAATGTTCCTGGTTGATCCTGAGAATAAAGAAAGGATCAAAATAACGGTTGGTAAAAACATTCCGACTTTTGATGTGGAACTTGAAGGGAGTGAATTGCAGGTTACGGGGATTTTTCAGGAACTGGTTATCGATGAAGACTATCTTGCAAAATGGGAAGAGGAACTGACTTCAAAGCATGATACCATGGAAGAAGGACATGCACAAACCCAACACGGTGAGATGGCAGACCAGGGACTTCATGTGGGCGATATGCAGCAAATCAGCAGCTATAGAAAACAACTGGAAGAGAGCGGGAAAGACCATATTGCTTTCTACTCAATTGAATGCATCGAATTTGCAAAAAAGTAAAATACAGTATAGCACTCAAAGCTACCATTAACAACTGAAGCTTTGGAGCTGTATCATTTAAAGAGACCAACAGGTGAAGATCAGGTGGAGAAAATGGAACCGGGTTGTACACCGGGATCTGAGTTATTTTTTTACTGGAATGACCATTATATATGCCTTATCAGGCATCGCCCTTAATCATATCAAGGATTGGAATCCAAACTACATCATCCATACAAAAGAAATTCAGCTTGATAAATCCTACACCAGAGAGGAATTAACTGAAGCAGCCGTCATTAATCTTTTGGAACAACTTGGGGAGATAGAAACATACAAAAAACACTATTTCCCTGCTGACGACCAGCTGAAAGTTTTCATTGCAGGCGGATCGGTGTATATAAACCTGAAATCGGGCAACGGATTGGTTGAAAAGATCAGAAGAAGACCGCTTTTTCACCAGGTCAATTTCCTGCACTATAACCCGATTCGATGGTGGACCTGGTTCTCTGATATCTTCTGTGTGGCTCTTATCCTTATTACTATCACCGGTCTGTTGATAATCCGTGGGAAAAACGGAATTGCCGGCAGGGGATGGTGGATGACCGCTCTGGGTCTTATCATCCCTGTAGCCGCCTTAATCCTGTTACTTTAAGATCAAGTTAATTGTTAACTTTACTTTTTACTTTCCTGTCTGCCGGCAGGCAGGTTACTTTTTACTTTTATCTTGAACTTCCATGCTCGACTGGTTTCTATTGATCTTATCCATCATTTTTATCCTGATCGGTT
>CAYZVJ010000095.1:10914-12013 GCA_964481765.1 uncultured Rikenellaceae bacterium
TCCATGCTCGACTGGTTTCTATTGATCTTATCCATCATTTTTATCCTGATCGGTTTAATCGGTTGCATCTTGCCTGTCATTCCCGGTCCTCCACTGAGTTACATCGGATTGCTTGTCCTGCATTTCACACGATTTGCTGAATTCAGTGTAACATTCCTTGTGTTAATGGCATGTGTGGCAATCATAGTAACCATCCTGGATTACATCGTACCCCTTTGGGGAACAAAAAGATTTGGAGGGTCAAAAGCAGGAATCTGGGGTGCTACAATAGGTTTGTTTCTTGGGATATTCGTCTTGCCACCCATTGGAATTATTATTGGTCCATTGGTAGGGGCAATTATCGCTGAATCATTAAAAGGTAAGGATTTTAATAAATCACTGAAAGCCGGTTTTGGTTCACTCGTCGGATTTGCACTGGGGATAGGATTGAAACTTGCCACCTCAGGTGTAATGACCTGGTACTTCTTCCAGGAGCTATTCTCCAAATAACGGATAAGGCCATTCACCGTTCTCTGGCTGAAAGAATAAGGTTATTTTTTACAGCAGATCGTTAAGGATCTATGACATTTTTTATTACGCGGAGCCTGTGTGTATATTCACCGGTATCTTCCCTGTATATTCCCTGATGATCGACTGCATCAATTCTGACACTTCCAGATGCATGCAGGATACTGTTCTTATCAACTATAATCCCAGCATGTGCAATTTTCCCCTCTTCATTGTCAAAAAAGGCCAAATCACCCGGTTCTGCCTCTTCAATAAAGTTTACTGTTGATCCGTAAGTAATCTGCTGATCCACTTCCCTTGGAAGGCAGACTCCGTGGATCTTCCATACAATCTGGATTAATCCCGGACTGTCAATGCCAAAAGGACTCCTACCACCCCACAGGTAGGGCGAATTCAAAAATGCAAAACCGGTCTTTACAACATGATTCCGGTCCAGCTTCATGATCTCCTGCTCAACCGGAATATCAAGCTTATAACGCTGACTTCCAAGACGGAATTCTCCATTTTCCCCATCATAGGATGGTAACAGGGAACCAGGAACCAGATGGATGTATAATTCCCGCTGCTCATGGATAACCGCCCTGCTCAACCG
>CAYZVJ010000096.1:0-11959 GCA_964481765.1 uncultured Rikenellaceae bacterium
CAACCTGTTTAAGCCAATCTTCAGGTGCAGATCCGGGAGTTATGCATTGTCCCCCGCTGGAGGGGGAATAAAAGGGGGAGGATTTGTTGTGCAATGAACCAGGTCCGTGCTATACGGTCCATGGGAGCGATTTCCAGGAGGAAATCGCAGTTTCAAGTTTTCAGTTTATGGTTTTCTGTTTTAAAAGATTTTGTCCTGTTAGGCGTTTGGCGACCAACGGTCCATGTAGCGTTTTCCCGGTGAATGGCGGGGTAGTTGGACCGGTTGACCTGTATTGTCAATCCCTGACTACCAACGTGCAGCCCCGATGGGGCTTTTAATCGTTCAACACCGAACATCGAACGCTCAACGTTCAATTAACCAGCCATACGCAAGATGCCAGGCAGATGATAGGATGCGAATTATTTCACAGGATTACCCCGGGCTATTATATTTCGCTCTTTCAGAGCTGGAAACTTTTAACTCTGTACACGAAACTCTGTACTTACCTTAATCCTTCCCCACGCCCCATGCTAATTCATCAGTCATCAATAATAAATCATCATTCCCATACTCCCGTAACTCGTATCCCGTAACTGCACACACTACCTGCTGCGTACTGCATACTGCCTCAACCCGCTTCTTGTCACTCGTTACTTGTCACTTTGCCCAGCACCGAGTACCCTTTTTTCTCACAACTCACCCACAGTGAAATATGCTCCTTCGTCGCATTTCACGTGGCAAGCACTCATTTCTCACCTCTCTCAGTCTCTTCGTCTCCCAACTCACTTCTCAGAACTCTGTAATTCGAACTTTATTCTACCTGCTACTGTAGACTGGTGACTGAAGACTGGAGACTTTTTAATCCCTATCCTCATTTTAACTAATTTGAGACATTTAAGGCATTCAAGGCATTTAAGGCATTTGAAATCTCCCTCCCTTCGCCTCAGCCTCAGCCTTAGCCTACTTTTTCACCCTTTTCTACCAAACCTTTTCGTTTTTTTTCTACTATCTTTGCACCATTCGGAAAAAAGAGAACGAAACATGGCAAAACCGGCAAAAAAAGTCAGCAAATGGAAATACCGGTACCGGTTTACTATTTTAAATGACCATACCTTAAAGGAGGTCTGGCAGGTACGGTTTTCAAAATTGAGTGTCTTCATCCTTGTTGGATTTCTCATCCTCTTCCTGATTACAGCCACCACGGTACTGATCGCCTTTACCAACCTCAGGGAATTCATTCCAGGGTATCCGGACGGGAACATGAGGCGAAATATCATCATGAATGCTTACCTGCTCGATTCGCTCGAGAATGAACTCAGGATCAGGGACCAGTATTTTGAAAACATTTCCAGTATCATTTCCGGCGAAGAGCCACACAATTACACCATCCAGCAGGATACCAACATTGAACTGGGAGAGATCAGCTTTACCAAATCGCTCGAAGATTCACTGCTCAGGCACCAGATCGAGGTGGAGGAACAGTACAATCTTTCTGTCAATACGGAAGACGTTACCCGGGATCAGATTTCCAGCGTTCATTTCTTTACACCGATGAAAGGGATGGTTACCAACTCCTTCAATGCCGTTGAGAGCCATTTCGGCACGGATGTGGTCGGTTCGCCAAACAGTGTTGTTTCAGCTACCCTGGATGGCACCGTTATCATGGCAACCTGGACGATCGAGACGGGTTATGTCATTCAGATCCAGCACGAGAATGACCTGGTATCCGTTTATAAGCACAATGCCGAACTGCTAAAAAAGGTTGGCACCTTTGTGAGAGCCGGTGAGAGCATTGCCATTATCGGCAACTCGGGAGAGCTGTTCACTTCCGGTCCGCATCTGCACTTTGAGTTATGGCACCATGGGAAGGCGCTGGATCCCGAAAAATATATTGTTTTCTAAACAAGCTACGGGGAGAAGTGCCTGACCGAATGCAGCACCTCACCCCTGTCAAAATCATACTCCCGGAGACCATTCATGAAAAAGCGAATTGCCATTTTAGGATCTACCGGATCAATCGGCTGCCAGGCACTGCAGGTACTTGAGGAACAGAAGGAGCTGTTTGACCTGGAGGTGATCACGGCCAATGAGAATGCCGAATTACTGATCCGACAGGCAAAAGACCATTCACCGAATGCCGTGGTGATCGCCAACGAATCCAAATACTCTGTTGTCAGGGATTCGCTCTCCCACTTACCCATAAAGGTTTTTGCCGGTGAGGAGTCGTTGATCCAGGTAGTTGAAATGGAATCGATCGATATGGTCCTGACAGCCCTGGTGGGATTCAGCGGGTTGTTCCCGACCGTAAGCGCAATGCGGGCCGGAAAACAGATTGCCCTGGCAAACAAGGAGACCCTGGTAGTGGCAGGGGATTACATTACCCGCCTGGCAGAAGAGATGAACACCCTGATCCTGCCGGTTGATTCTGAACATTCCGCGATATTTCAATGCCTTCTCGGGGAAGATCCCGGCAGTCTGGAAAAGATTTACCTGACCGCTTCCGGAGGGCCGTTTCGGAAGCTTTCCGTGGAGTCTCTGGAACGGGTGACCCGGGAAGAAGCACTCAAACACCCGAACTGGAATATGGGGGATAAGATCACCATTGATTCGGCTTCCCTCATGAACAAAGGTCTTGAAGCCATCGAGGCACAATGGCTGTTCAACCTGCGGCCCGAACAGATTGAAGTCATTATCCATCCGCAATCCATCATCCATTCGATCGTTCAGTTTGTCGACGGTTCGATGAAAGCCCAGATGGGATTGCCCGATATGAAAATGCCCATTCTGTATGCACTTTCCTTTCCGGAACGACAACGAACAGCCTCCCGCAGATTTACCTTTACCGATTATCCGACACTCTCTTTTGAAGCGGCAGATGCAAAAAAATTTCGTAACCTTGCACTTTCGTTCGAGGCGATGAAGAAGGGCGGAAACTGGCCCTGTGCACTGAATGCGGCAAATGAGGTGGCGGTTGAAGCATTCCTCGCCGGACGGATCGGTTTCATGACCATGCCGGAAATCATTGAAAAAACCATGAAACAGTGTGATTTCGTGTCCAATCCGTCTCTTGAGGATTATAAAAATACCGACCAGAAAAGCCGGATGTTTGCAAAATCAATGATAAAATAGTTTACTTTGTACACCTCTTTCAGGGAATCCATAGAATATTATGGAAGTATTCATTAAAATAGCACAGTTTCTACTGAGCCTCTCCATTCTGGTGATCCTTCATGAATCGGGACATTTCATCTTTGCGAAGGTGTTCAAAACACGGGTGGAGAAGTTTTACCTTTTTTTCGATCCGTGGTTCTCCCTGTTCAAATATAAGAAGGGAGAAACCGAGTACGGTATCGGGTGGCTTCCACTGGGAGGGTATGTAAAGATATCCGGGATGATCGATGAGTCGATGGACAAGGAGCAGTTGAAAAAGCCTCCCCAGCCCTATGAGTTCAGGTCAAAACCAGCCTGGCAGCGTCTGATCATCATGCTTGGTGGGGTAACGGTTAATTTCCTGCTTGCCCTCATCCTTTATGTTGCCATTCTCTATGTGTGGGGAGAGAGCTACCTGCCGACCCGGAACGTGACTTACGGAATCGTGGTCGATTCCATCGGGAGGGAAATGGGACTGCAAGATGGTGACAAGATCATCTCGGTCGATAACCTGGAAATAGAGAAGTTTTATAGCATCATTCCCGATATTGTTTTGAATGATCGCAAAACGATGCAGATCGAGCGGGATGGCAGGCGCATTGAACTGGAGATCCCCAGGTCGGTTATCCCGGCCATCATTAAAGGGAAGTCCATTATCGATGCACGGATGCCGTTTTCCCCGCTGATCGTAGACGGGTATATGAAGCATTCCGCCGCCCGCACGGCAGGAGTTAAACCAGGCGATGAGATCCTGGGTTTTAACGGCATGCGATTCGAATACTATGATGAGTACTCGAAAAAGATCAATGAACACAAGGGGGAAGAGGTGATCATCAATGTCCGGAGGGGGATGGAGGAGCTGGATATTCCGGTAACCGTATCCGACGAGGGATTGATCGGCATTACGCATGATTTGAGCCAGTTCTTTGAGTTCAAATCGGTGAAATATGGTTTTTTTGAGTCGATTCCTGCCGGAATTGCCAAGGGAGTAAAAACCATGGTGGATTACCTGAAACAGTTCAAGCTGCTCTTTTCACGTGAAACGAAAGCGTATGAATCACTGGGTGGTTTCATCACCATCGGAAGTATCTTCCCGGGAGAGTGGGATTGGTACTCCTTCTGGAACCTTACGGCATTCCTGTCGATCATCCTTGCCATCATGAATGTACTGCCCATTCCGGCTCTGGACGGGGGACACGTCATGTTCCTCCTCTACGAGGTTATTTCAGGCAGGAAACCGAGTGATAAGTTTCTCGAATATGCCCAGATAACCGGCATGATCCTTCTGCTTGCTCTGCTGCTGTTTGCAAATGGAAACGATATTATCCGCTTATTAAAGAAATAATGTTAATTTTGTAGTAACAACTTAAAATTTCAGACGATGAATCTGTTTAATCAAGCCGGTTTTTTAGGGCCTACAGAAATAATCATAATCGTATTACTTGTCGTTTTGCTTTTTGGTGGAAGGAAAATTCCCGAACTGATGAAGGGACTGGGTCAGGGGATGAAGGAGTTCAGAAAAGCGACGAAGGAGGATGATAGTAAATCCAACGATAAGAAGGAACCGGATAAGCTGGAGGCTGATTAACCCTGAAAATTCGATATATGCCTGAACGCCTGTTGTACAGAAGAAAACTGTATGACAGGCGTTTTTTTTAAAATTCCCCGCCACGGCGTGGCGGGGAATCCCCTTTAGAAAGGTCACTTGTCACTTTCATATCCAGGATTATTCAATATGGTTTCGTATTAAGCTATATGAAAAAACCGTGAGAAATTGTACCTTTATATCGTTAAATACCATATTAAAAACCTTCATATCATGATGACAAGAATCACCCGCTATCTGCTCTGTCTTTTTGTTTTTTCGGTCGTTTTCTCCTGCAAGCCCGATGAGCGGAGTATCCTGCCCAAAATTTCGGGAGCAGCAGGGGAGGTTTTATTGATCATTGATAACCAGAAATGGGAGAGTCCTGTCGGGGAAAAATTCAACGAGGTGTTAACACAGGTACAACCGGCGCTTCCACAGCCCGAGCCGGTCTTCAGACTGATACATACCTCACCTTCAGGTTTTACCAACATATTCAGGGTTCATCGCAACATCATTTTCGCGAAGATCGGGTCTGAATCTCAGGAATCGAGAATCACTGTTCAGACGAACCAGTGGGCAACGCCTCAGCTGGTCATTACCATTCAGGCTCCGAATGATGAAGAATGCATCAAGCTGCTGGAAGAGAGTGGTGACCAGATCGTTGAACGGATCAACCGGAGTGAACGGGAGCGGCTGATGGACTATTACCGGAGTTACCAGGTGCCTGCCATCTATAAAAGGCTGAAGGATAAACATCACCTGACCCTCTCCATCCCGAAAGGATATGAAATTGCAGTCGATACAACCGACTTTGTCTGGATCACAACCGAATCGGCACAGCCCGGTCAATCCGGATATGCATTCTATTCACAACAGAGCATCCTGATCTATTACTACGATTATGTAGATACCAATACGTTTACCATCAATTACCTGGTTGATAAACGAAACCAGTACCTGAAAAAGCACATCCCCGGACCGAATCGCGGTTCTTACATGGCTACGGAAGATCTTCTGCCACCCATCATGAAAGAGTTCACACTGGATGAACGGTATGTTGCCGAGCTGCGCGGGTTGTGGAAGCTGGAGAACGGAGCCATGGGAGGGCCATTTGTCAGCCTTTCCACCGTGGATGAAGAGAGAAACCGCGTGATCACCGTGGAGGGATTTGTGTTCGCTGCCGGCATGGAAAAACGGGAATTCCTCCGCCAGGTGGAAAGCATTCTCTATACTTTGAAGATTGAGTGAAGAATGAAAGATGTTAAATGTTAAATGTTAAAAGTTAATGGTCATAGGTCAAATGAAAGTTTACCCCCTGTGAAATAGGGAATTTCTCAGTCGAATGTTAAAGCAGAACATATTTTATTTTCCGGACTAAGCTATCGAAATTGTTTTTAACCATCTAAATTTACCCCGGCAGGCACGGCCTGCGGAGTTGATTTTTCCTCCTTTATAGAAGTGGTAATAGCATATATCCCCCTCCCCGAGGGGGAAAATACTTGACGTTGCTGCGGCAAGTATTGGGGGAGGAGGGTTAAAGGAAAGGGTCACCGTTACCCTGCCCGTACCGGTAAGGCGGGCGAACACCGACTAACGTTCTATCCACGCACAAACTCACCGGTTTATTCGTCAGACGAGCTGCAGTCGTCTGACGAGGTAATCATTAAACGAACAACGAAAGTCATCGTATCACTAGCTGATAAATATTCGTCACTCGAATTGCAGTGGCCTGCATAGGGTCGTCTGACGAACCAGGGAGCAATCATCTTCTGTAGGTAAAATTTATTACCTTTGATTCCTGAAATTTTACGAACAACCACTTCAATGGATTTAAAAATATCAAGGATAAAACAGGTTCCAAAAGACCTGTCAGTCATCTACCTGGTCAAAAAAGAGACACCCCTTACCACTCTCCCGTTCACCGGAGCCGAGTTGAAGTATATTGAAGAGAAGATAAAACAGGATGCGCCGGTCATATCGGTCAATTCTTATTCCCGGTGGAGCTTTATCCAGGTGGTCGAAGAGGGGAAAGCACAATACGTGATAAACGAAGAACTGCGAAAAGCTGCCGCTAAGATCTATGCAGTAATTAAGGAGAACAAAATTGAAACCATCGTACTCGCGGAGGATGAGAACCAGCCGGATGCCATCCTCTCTTTTGCCGAGGGGTTGGCACTGAGTCACTATCAATTCCTGAAATACATCAAGGAGCAGGATGAAAAACGATCGTCTCTGCGTCACCTGATGATCTGCAGTAAGTCGATCAGTGAAAAGCAGGTGGCTCAACTGACTTGCCTGCTGGAGGCGGTCTATCGCTGCCGTGATCTGGTTAATGAACCGTTATCCTATCTGACGGCACCGCAACTGGCAAGAGAGATACAGAAGCTTGGTAAGGAGGCCGGTTTCATGGTTGAGGTGTTCAACAAGAAAAAGATTGAAGCCTTAAAGATGGGTGGATTGCTGGCAGTTAATAAGGGCAGTGTTGATCCGGCCACGTTCAGCATCCTGGAATGGAAGCCGGACAGGCCAAAGAACAGAAAACCGGTGATCCTGGTCGGGAAAGGGGTTGTATATGATACGGGGGGGCTCAGTTTAAAACCGACCAAAAACAGCATGGATTACATGAAATGTGACATGAGTGGAGCTGCTGCAGTGGCAGGAGCCATCTATGCTGTATCAAAAGCAAAACTGCCGGTCCATGTAATCGGACTGATCCCGGCAACCGATAACCGGCCCGACGGGAATGCCTATGTCCCGGGAGATGTTGTTAAAATGTACAATGGTACCACCGTGGAAGTACTCAATACAGATGCAGAAGGAAGGATGATCCTTGCCGACGCGTTGAGCTATGCCGGCCGGTATAAACCGGAACTGATTATCGACCTTGCAACATTGACCGGTGCAGCAGCTGTTGCTATCGGGAAATATGGAATCGTGGGTATGGGCAATGCAGACAGGAAATATTTCGACCGGCTTGTAGAGAGTGGGAATGCTGTGTTTGAACGGATTGTGGAATTCCCCTTCTGGGATGAGTACAATGAATTATTGAAATCGGATATTGCGGATGTGAAAAATATCGGCGGCAGGGATGGAGGAGCGATCACAGCCGGAAAATTCCTTGAACGGTTTACCGAATACCCCTACCTTCACCTGGACATTGCCGGACCGGCATTCCTGGACCGGGAAGATTCCTATCGGGGAAAAGGAGGAACGGGAGTGGGTGTGCGGTTGCTCTTCGATTTCTTGCAACATTACAGACCATGAAGTTTCACATGAGTATAAAAAATAGCTATATTTAATTCCCCAGCCGGTAACCAACTAAAAGGGATACCGCCGGAGTGAGATATATAGAAAACAGAAGAATATGCCAGATCATACCATAAAAATAGGAATTTCACAGGGAGATATTAATGGGATAGGTTATGAGGTTATCCTGAAGACCCTGATGGATAATCGGGTGAATGATATTTGCACCACGGTAGTTTATGGTTCACCGAAAGTGGCTGCCTATCACAGGAAGGCACTCAACATCACCAATTTCAGTTTTAATAACATCAAAATCCCGGAAGAGGCAAATCTGAAACGGGCGAACATCATCAATTGTCTTGATGATAACATCCGTGTCGAGTTGGGAAAATCGACAACAGCTGCCGGTGAAGCGTCCATGACATGCCTCAAAGCGGCAGTGAGTGATCTGAAGGAGGGGAAGATCGATGTTCTGGTTACGGCGCCGATCAGCAAACACAACATTCAATCAGCTTCCTTCGAATTTGTCGGGCACACCGAGTATTTAATGGATCAGTTTGGTGTGGATGATGTGGTAATGATCATGGTAAACGACACGCTGAGGGTTGGGCTGGTAACGGGTCATATTCCCCTGGATCAGGTGGCTTCCTCGATCACGACAGAACTGATTCTAAAAAAGGTAAAAATTCTGCACCGCTCCCTCATGGAGGATTTTGTTATCAGGAAACCAAAAATTGCCCTGCTGGGACTTAATCCACATGCAGGCGACCAGGGGCTGATCGGAACAGAAGAGAAGGAGGTGATTATTCCGGCTATACGAAGTGCCAGAGAGGAAGGGATACTGGTTTTTGGTCCCTACCCGGCTGACGGTTTTTTTGGATCCAGACAGCTTACACGGTTTGATGCCGTGCTCGCCATGTATCATGATCAGGGATTAGCTCCGTTCAAATCAACTGGATTTGCCAATGGCGTGAATTTCACAGCAGGTCTTCCCGTAGTCAGAACTTCACCGGCTCATGGAACAGCATTTGAACTGGCCGGAAAGGATGAGGCATCGCCCGACTCTTTTCGAAGTGCACTCTTCCTGGCATGCGATATATATAAAAACCGGGTATTATATAAGGAGTTGACCAGTAATCCACTGCCCTCCTATGATGAAGAAAATGAAAAGGAATAAGTGCTGCTTTGCCAGTTGATCCTCCTCGTCTGCACCAAACGGCGAATGCTTCTGCTGCAAAACATACAGAATATCCTGCTCTATGATTGAAATCATTATGCGAGGTAATATTAATCCTTAATTTTGTCTTTGAGATAATACCTGAATAAAACCAAAACATAGCGCTATGGCAAAAATTACTCGGCAGGATGCTCTTGATTACCACAGTCAGGGGCGTCCGGGGAAAATTGAAGTGATCCCAACCAAACCCTACACCACGCAGATCGATCTTTCTCTGGCATATACTCCCGGAGTGGCTGAACCGTGCCTGGAGATTCAAAAAAACCCGGAAGATGCTTATAAATATACTGCCAAGGGAAATCTGGTGGCAGTAATCTCTAATGGAACAGCCGTTCTCGGACTCGGGAATATCGGTGCATTGGAAGGAAAGCCGGTGATGGAAGGAAAAGGTTTGCTCTTTAAGGTATTTGCCGATGTCGATGTGTTCGACATTGAGATCGATACTATGGATGTGGAAAAAATGATCGAGGTGGTCAAAGCCATTTCTCCGACCTTCGGAGGAATAAACCTTGAGGATATTAAAGCACCGGAATGCTTTGAGATCGAAGACAGGCTGAAGGAAGAACTGGATATCCCGGTGTTTCACGATGATCAGCATGGAACGGCGATCATTTCCAGCGCAGGGCTGCTCAATGCACTGGAACTGAGTGGGAAAAAGATCGGGGATATCAAAATAGTAATCAATGGTGCCGGAGCTTCTGCCGTATCCTGCACCCGTCTATACATTAAGCTGGGAGTCAACCCGGAAAATGTGGTGATGTGTGACAGCAAAGGAGTGATCAATACGAAAAGGACAGACCTGAATGAAGTAAAGAAACAATTCATTACAAAACGCAATGTCGATACCCTGGAAGAGGCGATTAAAGGGGCTGACGTCTTTGTCGGGTTGTCGGTGGGGAATGTCCTCTCGCAAAAGATGATCAAAAGCATGGCGCCAAACCCGATTGTCTTTGCCATGGCAAATCCCACACCGGAAATTTCATACGAGGACGCGTTGGATGCCAGGGATGATATTCTCATGGCAACCGGACGGTCCGATTACCCGAACCAGATCAATAATGTCCTGGGATTTCCGTTCATTTTCCGCGGTGCGCTGGATGTCAGGGCAACAAAAATCAATGAGGAGATGAAAATTGCTGCATGTAAGGCACTGGCTGATCTGGCGAAAGAACCCGTCCCGGAGTATGTGAATACCGCCTATAATGTCGCCAATCTTACCTTTGGAAGAGAGTATTTCATCCCCAAACCATTGGATTACCGGTTAATTGAGCAAGTCGCATCTGCCGTAGCCCGTGCTGCAATCGAATCGGGTGTTGCACAAAAGACAATTACCGACTGGGATGCCTATAAAACCGAGTTGAGCAGACGGCTTGGACACGAAAATATACTGCTCCGTGGAATCCGTGAAAAAGCAATGAAAAATCCAAAACGGGTGGTCTTTGCAGAAGCAAATAGTTTTAAAGTACTCAAAGCTGCCCAGACTGTCCTGCTCAATGGACTGGCACATCCAATCCTCCTTGGTGATGAGGATGAGATCAAAAGCATGTGCGAAGAAAATAAACTGGAGCTTCAGGATGTACCCATCATCGATCCGAAGAGCGTTAAGGAACAGAAACGGAGAGAACAGTATGCCAAACTGTTCTTCAATAAACGACAGCGAAGGGGAATAACCTATAATGAAGCGTTGGAGAAAATGTACGACCGTAACTATTTTGGTATAATGATGGTTGAAACCGGAGAGGCGGATGCATTTATCTCCGGATTTTACAGCAACTATGCCGATACCATACGACCGGCACTGCAAATTGTAGGGACAAACAACCCGCTAAACCATTATGCCGGAATGTATATGGTGTTCACGAAAAAAGGTCCGTTTTTCTTTTCCGATACAACCGTCAATCCACAACCCTCGGCACAAACCATTGTGAATACGACCATTTTGACTGCCGAAGAGGTGAAGAAGTTCGGTATCGAACCACGCATAGCCCTGCTATCCTATTCAAACTTCGGGGCACAGCGCGAAGGCAGCCCGCGCCGGATGCAAGATGCCATTGAGATACTCCATCGTGATCACCCCGACCTGATTGTCGATGGGGACATGCAGGCTAATTTTGCATTCAACAGAGACTTGAGGAAGAGTAGATTCCCGTTCTCCAAACTGACCGATGAAGACGTGAACACGGTCATCTTCCCGAACCTGAGTTCAGGGAATATTGCCTATAAGATGATGCAGGAGATCGGAAATGCGGAAGTCGTCGGTCCGATCCTGCTTGGAATGTCGAAACCGATCCAGATCCTGCAATTGGAGTGCTCCGTGAGAGAAATCATCGATATGACAACCGTCGCTGTTATCGAAGCTCAGTGTATTGAAGAAGAGAAGTATAAGGGGAAGAAGTGATGAGTAGTGAGACGATGAGAGGGGGAGACTGAGAGATAGAGTGAGGTGAGGATTGAGAGTTTTGGATTACAAGTTACGGGATACGAGTTAAGGGAGTGTGGAAATGATGATTCATTATTGATGCCATGCCTGCCTGCAGGCTCCACCGTTGGTTGCTCAATCGTTGCGAATTTAAAAAATCGCTTTTACAGTAGAGACGTTGCATGCAACGTCTCAACAATGTTTATGTCCTCAAAATGCCCGGAAAAACAGATATTGGAAGATCCGGGGTAAGAAGAGGCAAGACAATCCGACAGCATACCATTTTTTTCGTTATTTTAGCTTCCATTAATCCAGACATCCTATCATGTTCGAATAC
>CAYZVJ010000097.1:0-11844 GCA_964481765.1 uncultured Rikenellaceae bacterium
CTGAAAACAGGAGATCCCGCGAAGTTCAAAACTTTTGACGAGTTGATGGATGCCTTTAAAAAGCAGGAAAACTACTTTGCCGATATCAAGCTCAAAGGGAACAATATCATCGAAAAAATGTATGCCGGGAACATGCCCGTTCCCTTCCTCTCCCTGCTGATCGACGATTGCATTGCAAATGGTAAAGATTACAACGCAGGAGGGGCAAGGTATAATACCAGTTATGTCCAGGGAGTCGGACTGGGAAGCATCACCGACAACCTGACCGCTTTGAAATACCACCTGTTCGATGAGAAAACCCATACCATGGATGAACTGATCGAAGCCCTAAAGTCAAACTTCAAAGGGTATGAATTCCTACGGAAGGAACTGGTCTATGATACACCCAAATACGGGAATGATGATGACTATGCGGATGCCCAGGCGAAACGGGTGTTTGAGATTTTTTATGAATCGGTGAACGGCAGACCCACGGCAAGGGGAGGAACCTTCCGGATCAACATGCTGCCCACCACCAGCCATATCTATTTCGGAGAGGTGATCGGGGCCATGCCCGATGGCAGGAAAGCACATGAACCCCTATCGGAAGGCATATCACCGGTTCAGGGTGCCGACCGTAACGGACCGACTGCCGTCCTTAAATCAGCGGCAAAAATAGACCACCTCCGTACCGGAGGTACCCTGCTGAACCAGAAATTTTCACCGGTGTTCTTCAGGGATGAGGAGAGTATTATCAAACTTTCTCATCTTATCCGGAGCTATTTCAGGATGGATGGCCATCATATCCAGTTTAATGTGGTAAGTGCAGAAACGTTGCGGAAAGCCCAGAAAAATCCTGAAAAATACCGGGATCTGATCGTTAGGGTTGCAGGGTATAGCGATTATTTTAATGACCTGGGGGAAGAATTGCAGAATGAGATCATCCGCAGAACAGAGCATGGGAATTGCGATTGATGAGTGATGAGTACAGAGTACAGAGTTGAAAGAGAGTGAGACGATGAGACTGTGAGAGGGGGAGACTTTGTGACGGAGGGACTAAGGGACTGAGAGACGAAGAGACAAAGGGACGAGGGATGTCAACAGTGTGAACTTCGTCTGACCACTAAGCGATGGATTGTGCGAGAGAAAGTTGGTCTGACGAATAAGACAAAAGGCATGGAGCAAGGAAATATCCAATAATGAATATTGAATAACAAATTATGAAGTAATAAAACTTATTTCACAGGGCGGGCTTCATTGCCGAAAATCCCGATTTTCTTAGAAGCTATGCTTCTCTAGAAACTCGAGGCCGCTCTGGCTGGGATCCTCGAAAAAATACAAAATCATAGATTCTTGTTTTTTCGGGACCGAATAACGAGTTGATTTGCTAACGAGTTACAACTGAGTTACAATTGCCTGCCAACAGGTATGATAAGCGTATGACCGAGAACCGAGAACCGAGGACCAGTTCAATCTAAAAATCTATACGGGAGCTAGCGTTCGTTTGCCCTGATAATAATTTTAAAAATTATACAATATAAAATGATGATTAGTAAAATAGCCATAAATGTTTCGATAGTATTCTCATGTTGAAGATACCAATAACCAGCTTTTATCTGAAATTCATGGATTGGATTCATTTTTATTTAGTGACCCATATTTTGGGCCTTATTTACTACCAATCATTTTCCTCCAACTCGAAAAGCTCATTGACATTTTTTCCAAACACCTGAGCGATCTTAAGTGCCAATATAGTGGAAGGAATGTATTTACCAGACTCTACAGCATTGATGGATTGTCTGCTTACGTTCGTCTTTTCAGCCAGTTTTTCCTGGGTTAAATTCAGGATTGCCCGTTCAATTTTGATTCTGTTCTTCACGCTTCAGTAGATTTCTTTTCTTTATAAATTATCCAATTGAACCGTATGATGAAGAATATTAAGATTGAAAACATATTTATTACCATGATCCAATAAAAAGCATGACCATAAACAAAAATAATGGTCAGGAACAGGATAAAATAATTGAAATATGTTGCCCAGACTAATGACTCTAACCTTATCCTTGAAATGAATTCATCTTCGAACGGTTCTTTTGAGAATGCAATAAAAATTAAACTGATCATTAACACCAGTCCGACAATCTCATCAAATGCATTTGTATCTGTGATTGTAAAGAAGGAAGGATCAATAAGAATATCCGTATACAGTAATGCGAAAATCCGGATATTCAGAAAAACAGGTTCAGGTTGGTTAATTAAATAAATTAGTCCCAGAACTACTGATGGAATGAGCAAAATCAATCCAATTGTTTTGAAATAATTTGGAAATAAATACTTCAGTTTCATTTTTTATAGGTTTAGTTCAGCAAAATTAAATAAAATTTTAATAAATGTCAAGCATAATTTACATTTTGTAATGCATGCATTACAAAACTCTTTGATTAACTCACTTTAAATAGGAAGAAGTGAGTTGTGATGAGTAATGAGTAATGAGTGATGAGTAGTGAGTGGAAAGGTAAGACGATGAGACTTTGAGAGGGTGGGACTGGGGGACTAAGGGACTAAGGGACGAAGAGACTGAGAGCTCCTTAAATAAGGACGAACAACATAACCTATGGACGAAACGGGTTTCGTAACCGACAAACGTTACCGATTTCACACTTTAAACCCGATCACCAGGATATCGTCCACCTGTTGGAATTTACCCCTCCATTTTTCGAGTCGTTCGTCGAGCATTCTTTTCTGTTCCTCCATCGATCTGTCCTGGATACTCATCAGGAGCTTTTTGAAAGGATCCAGCTTGAACTTCGTTCCTTTGGGGCCACCGAACTGATCGATATACCCGTCTGAAAAGAGATAGATCGAATCTCCTTTCTTCAATTCCAGCTCATGGCTGTTGAACGATCTCTTTTCATCAAAGTGAATGCCGATGGGCATCCGGTCGCCACGTATTTCAGTGAGACTGGTATCCCTGATCATGATGAGGGGGTTATAGGCTCCGGAAAACAGCAGTTTTTTCTCCTTGAGTTGCAGAATACATAGTGCAATATCCAATCCATCTTTTGCTTCGTCCAGTTTTCCTGTTTGGTGCAGTGCTTTAATAATTGTCGTTCGAAGTCTGTTCAGCATCTGACCGGGTTTTGAGATCTTATAATTGTTTACGATCTCGTTCAGGAAAGAATGGCCCAGCATGCTCATGAAAGCGCCGGGAACACCATGTCCTGTGCAATCCGCAGCAGCGATGTAGATTTTTTCGTCTTTGTTTGCAACCCAGTAGAAATCACCGCTAACAATATCCCTTGGTTTAAAGAGGATAAAATGCTCGGGGAACAGTGTTTTCAGTAACTCCTCGGGAGGAAGGATCGCGTCCTGTATCCGCTGGGCATAGTGAATGCTATCGGTTATTTCCTGTTTTTGCAGTGACATTTCATCCCTCTGTTTCTCTATTTCATCCCGTTGTGCTTTGAGTTCTTCTTTTTGCTCCTCAATTTCAGCCGTTCTTTCTTTCACCTTTTGTTCCAGGATTTTTTTATCATGGCGTAACTTCCGTTCCCGGATAACAATCAGGAGATAAACGGCAAAGATGACGCCGATACCGATCACAATCATAAACCATACTGAGTTGGTAAATGGAGGTTCGATGGTAAACTCAATGGTTTTTTCACTACTGACCGACCCCAGAATGTTTTTAGCCCGGACGTGCAATTGATAATCATTAGGGGGAAGAAAGTCGAAATCAATCACCGGGTCCTGTTTCCATTTCGACCAGTCCTGGTTAAGCCCCTCCAGCAGGTATTGATATTGTGTAAGCTCGGACCGGATGAAGTAAGGTGCGGTAATTTTAAATTCCAGCGGGAAATCACCTCCCGTAAACTGGGATCTGGTAATGGTAAAGTTCCATCCTGATGTAGAGCTGATGCTTTTAAAGAATACATTGAACAGCTCCTCTTTATCAAAGTCTTCCGAATATTCGATTTTACTGAGCAGGTTATTCCCATCAACCACCCAGGTATTGTTATTGGCATCGGTAAAGATATATTGTATACCATCAAAGAGCCTCAGGTAGTCGGTCAGGAACTCAGCTTTCCTGGTTGAATCCTGGATTGGGATCCATTCTCGCTCGCTTTTTACCCAGGTAGATCCATCTTCTGAGATGATAAAGTGATAGGTTTCCATATCGCCAGGAAGGATGGTATTCGTCCTGATCAGTTCATCATTTTCCGGATCATACAGATAGCTTCCCGTAGAGAGCAAAAAGACGGGTTCCTGGTTTATCCCGCGGATCATCACGCGTTCAGAATACTCACCGGGGAATAGATAGCTTTCTACTTCCCTCTGTTGCCGGCTGGTAGGGAAGGAGAGCCGATATGCTTTTGTTTCAGACCCCAGCCAGATGCCCTCAGTGGTTTCAAAGATGGAATAGACCGGTTCATCCCCGGGAAAGAAATTCCTGTTCACATCCCACTCACCCTCGTTGAAAGTTACCGTAAAAGCACCTTCCGGTGTGCCCACATAAAAAAGTCCGGGGATGTGCCGGGAGGGATGGATATAATGGATGTAGGTATAGGTGGCGATGAATTTTACTTCGTTGTTTTTTATGCGATACAACCCGGTATTTGTAGCCACCAGGATCTGGTCCCTGAACCTGACCAATTGTTTGCATTTATCATCCAGGTTTTCGATTTTTGTGAACTTATGGCTTATCGATTGGAGGGCATATGTCCGTTTTGTGGTATACACCGGTACGGATTCGTTTTGTATGGCGGCCGTGGTAACTGCAGGTAGTTCTTCATCATGTTCTTCGACCACGGGCAGCATTTCCCGGGTTTGCTTACTCAGGGTATCTTCTGTTTCCTGTTCCTCTTCTCCTTTTTTCCCGAACAATCGTGAGAAAAATCCCTGTTTGGCTTCCTCTTCCTGTTCCTGCTTAGCTTCAGCCTGTTGTGTTTCCGGCACCACTCTCGAGGGTTGATACCGCTGTCTTGTGGGTTGCCTGGTTTTACGTATATCAAGCGGTTCGACAGGTTCTCTCTTCTTGACAAGGATCTCTATCTCTTTATAATCTTTGACTTCATTCAGGAAGTAAACACCCTCACTGGTAGCAACATAGATCGTATTGTTAAAATCTAAAACGGCAATCAGGTTTCCTTCAAGGCCAGGGTAGGAGCTGTAGCTCCATACCGGAACTGAAAAATCGATCCGTGAAGCGCCAAATTCGTGCGATAACCAGAGTCCGTTGGACTGGTCTTTTCCGATGGCATAGATCTCATCGTCCGGAAGGCCGGTCTGGTAGTTCAGGGTAAATTTTGTTTCTCCCGACTCCTTCTCGATGATCAGACAGCCTCCGGTAAGTGTCGCCAGCGCAATTTCCTCCTCATGGATTGCAACCCCACCACACAGGACACTCTCCATAATGTAATCTTCATCATCAATGATATAGTCAATCAGTTTATCACCATTAAAGAGGTACAGAAAACTGTTGTCGGTTGCGATCAGGGTCTGCTCCTGGTCAAACGGAAGTGAGAATATGATTTCATTTCGGTCGATCAGGTCACCGCCGGGTATAGGCCTGAATGAATTACCGTCGATAACATGAAGCCCCTTCCCATTGATGTTGACATAGACTATTCCCTGCAACAGTGCCATACCGGTAAACGGATGATCATTTTCCGAACGCCAGATCTCCTTATCATCAAAATTGTGAATGGAAAGCCTTGAGATTGTACGGTCACTATAAAAGTAAAGATCCGATTCGTCAAAAATGATCTTTGTTATCACGCCCACCTCTGAAAATTCTGAAGAGATAACGTGGTAATCAAAATTGCCAAAGTTGTTCTTTTCCAGGTACCCATAACTGTTGTAACATCCTGCAAAAACCCGCTCAGTAACCGGCTCATAAATCAGGGAATAGGGAATATCTTTTCGATTGACAAAATCCCATTCCAGTCCGTCAAAAGCCAGGATTCCCTTCCGGTTGGCAAAAAACATCACTCCCGAGTTATCCTGCACGATAGCCCAGTTCTGGTTGTCAATCCCCTCGGGAAGCTTGAAATTGGTAATGAACGGATTTCCTGTCTGTGCAAAGGCAGTCACCGAATAACATACCAGAAGCCCCACAATCATCCGTACCATGTGCTTTACCATTAATTTCTTATATAAAAATCTACTTTTCAAGACCCACAAGGAGATCTATGATGATGGTTAAAATGCTCTTGCCAGAAAATAATCAAACTGGCTGGCAAATGTCCAGACCCGTGTGAATGCTTTTGCCCAGATGAACAGCTGTTGAATGAGAAACATCACCAGGATCGTAATACCGGATGTCATTCCAATAACATTTGAGAGCAGGGTATAGATATAGACCAATGCCACCGGTGCGACGAGTAACATCAGGTAGAGGCCATAGGTGAATGGGAATTTTCTGGAGACAAACTTCAGGGATCTGAAAATGGTAATAAAAACGTTCCTGGAATCATTCCTTACAATGGAGAACCGGGCATAATCAGCTATGATCAGAAAAAAGATCATAACCAGCAACCAGAAACAGAATCCGGGAAAAACAATGAAAAAAAGTGTTTTTTCTGACCCTGTACCACTGAATACTCCGGCCGAGATCAGGAAAACAATGAGAAAGATAAGTGCTGTTAACAACAGGTATATGACCAGCATATACATAGTTAATTTGAGAAACCGGAGAAAAAATTTCAGGCTGCCGGAAAAGAACCGCTCAAAGGTAAAGGGATAGGATTTATCTGAAAAGATGTGCAGGATCCCCCCCGTGAGGAATATGCTGATGATGAAAAATAGAACGGCGAGCCATAATCCCTGCCGTATAAACTGTCCCATATATACAGTTGCTTCATTGAAGAGCTCTTGAAAAACCGTATGATCATAACCCGACAGCACATCCTGGATTGACATTGTAAATCCTGTTTTCTGTTTTAATGTTCCCAGGAAAGGAATGGCGATCAGGATGCCCATGATCAGGTTAACAACATAGATAAACGTGGGCATTGTCCAGGTCCTGCCGGTTGATTTAAATCCGCTGATATATGCTCTGAAGATATTCATGATCGGGAGGAATTACATTATGATAATATTGAGAAAAACTGCATGGTGTTTTGTAGCCAGAAGAGAAATTTCAATGTTATCTTCCACAGAGCAGCCCTTTTGGGTTTGACTGTAAGGCTATTGTTCATCAGGTTTACATCCAGAAGGATCTTATTTTCAGGATCGATTTTGGCCCATTGAATCTTTACCGGTTTTTCATAGGTAAATTCATATGATCTTTCCTTTCCACTCCACTGTTCCAGGATCTCTTCACCATCTTCAAAATGGATAAGCACTTCGACCGGCATGATCACTTCTCCAATCCGGTAAACCCGAACGGAGGATTTATAAATGGTGCTTTCATACTCAATGTTTTTATAGGTCCTTTTATTTCCTCCTTCTTCATGGATCCCTTCCGGTGGTCTTGTTTTGTTGTTGCTTATCCTGGCGAGTTTATAGTCACAGACGTCCGATCCATAAAGGGCCTGATCGAAGAACCAGTTCATATCCTCGCCGAATTTTTTACCATGGTTCTTGGTGACCACTTCATTGACCACATCGATAAAATCCTGTCCGCACGGGTGTTTGAATTTCCATCGATCATAAAATGTTTTCATGATCTCATCCATGGTCAGCCTTCCTACAATTCTTTCCAGGGTTGCCATCCAGGTAGCGGGCTTGTGATAGCTCATGGTACCATACCCGCCATGATCGAATTCCCATGCATTTCTATAGGATTCGGCGATTTTAGGATTGCCGGATCTGGTATAACCCAGGCGCTGGTATTCCCAGTCACCGTAATGAAATTTCTCATGTCCAAAAAAGGAGTACCTCTCTCCATATGTTTCATCCATAATCCGCATTTCAAAGTAGGAGTTGAATCCTTCATCGATCCATGCCTCCTCGAACTCATTGGAAGCCAGGATTCCCATGAAATAGTTGTGCCCGAATTCATGGATTGTTACCATTTCCGTAAATCGTATCCAATCGGGGACACCCCATAAGCACCCGGCTGTTATGAATGTGGGATATTCCATTCCGGATGCACCCATGCCCTTCAGAGGCGGATCAACAATGGAGATTGTGGAATAGGGATATTTCCCAAGGTGTTTATCAAAATAGTCCAGGGCTGCTTTCACGGATTCCGTATGCCTGTCAGCCTGGGGAAGGTGGTCAGGCTGAAGGAAAACCATGATCTTAACATCATTCCATTGGTCTTCAACCACCCGGTAATCCGGTGAGGCGGTCCATGCAAAATCAACCACATCTTCAGCGAGGTAAGTGAGGGTTTTGGTTTCATCCGGGTTATCATGCTGGTTTTTCAGTTCACCCGTAGCACCGACAACAAATTCCTCTGGCAGGGTAATTTCCACTTCATACACTCCGAAATCGGCATAAAATTCCGAGTTGGCATGGAATTGGTGACAATTCCATTGCCCGTGTTCAGCGTATCGTATCCCTTCCGGTTCATACACTCCGATTTTTGGGAACCATTGTGCAACCAGGTAGAAATCATCCATGTAGCCCGTCCTGGCAAACACCCTGGGAAGCTTCGATTTGAAATCGATCTCCAGTTCGATGGATTGTCCGGGCATTACCGGTTCCTCAAGAGCTACCGAGATAACCGATTGATCCTCTTCATTGTCATCATCAGGCTGGATATATCTCATATTTTTAGTAAGGTCGGTACCACTGGCTGTTTGCATTTCAATAACATCGACCCAACCCCAGACCAGTGGATCCGAAGCCCTGACACTAACACCCCTAAGCTGGCCACCGGATTCTTTCATAAAAGTGGACTCCGTATTCTTAAATGCATTCAGGTACATGTGGAACTGCAGCTCATTGATCGTGTCGTTCGAGGGATTTTTCCATACCAGATTCATTTTCCCATCCACGATTTTTTCTTTCGTATCCAGGGCAACCTTCATGGTATAATGGACGATCCGTTCACTCTTTGGCTGTGCAATGATTGCCTGGTTCGCTATGAGCAGAGCAGCAATCATTGAAACAAGCTTTGTACTTGGTTTAGTCATCATGGAGATAACTGTTTTTAAATTTGGTGTAAACTGTATAATCAATTACAGGAATCCTGTTTTCCTATCATCAAAATTATCATTTTTCGGCGGAAAGGTAAAATATACTCTACCCGATTATTTTGTAATTGCAGTTATTGCCTCCAGGTTACGGTTGTTGATAATGTTTTTCGCTTCGGGTGTATACAGATAATCAATCAGATCCGCATACCGTTCCGCTATTTTTCCCCTGACAATTTTCAGGGTTGAGTTCATCAACTGGTTCTCTTCCGTAAATCCTTCCTGAAGAACACCGGTGGCTGCCGGCAACCATCGTTGTGGAAACATTGTGCCAAACTTACCTCCTGTGCGGTATTCGTTCAATTCTGCCTGGATAAGCTTAAGAAGAGCCAATTTCCCTTTTTCGGTGTCACCGGATAATTTTTGTTCTGCCAAATACCGGTTCAATGCTTCCTTATTGGTAACGACCAGTGCAATGGTATAGGGGCTCTGGTTATTATAGAGCATGCACTGCTCGATGTAGGGTGATTGTTCAGTGAATGCTTCTTCAATCCCTTCCGGGCTGTATTTCTCCCCGTCGTCGGCAATCAGCAGGCTTTTAAAGCGTCCCAGTACATAAAGAAATCCATCTTCATCGAGGTAACCCATGTCGCCGGTATGCAACCACCCGTTTTTTATTGTTTCTTCAGTGGCAGTTTCATTTTTCCAGTACCCTGGCATCACATTTTCTCCTTTCACAACGATTTCACCTTTTTCCCCGGCCGGCAATGCATTCCCTTCATTATCGCATATTTTCAGATCAAGGTTGTCCACCACGATCCCGGATGATCCAAGTTTATGTCTGTCCATGGCGTTTACCGAGATGATGGGTGCAGCTTCCGTGAGTCCATATCCCTGAAGCATGGGTGTTCCGATAGCATAAAAGAAGCGTTGCAAATCAATATCGAGAAGAGCTCCGCCCCCGAGAATAAATTCAATCCTGTCCAGTCCAATTCCCTCCCTGATTTTTTTGAACAGTATCTTATCGTAAAGAACATAGAGTGGTTTTTTCAATGCCTGGATTCCCTTTCCACGGTTATACCCTTCTTTATTATAGTTGTACGCCAGTTTCAATGCCCGCTGAAAAAGTTTTTCAGTAAAAGGTCCTTTAGCCCGGATTGCTTTTTCAATGGCTTTGCGAAAACTTTTTGCCATGGTCGGCACACTCATGAAAATATGGGGTCTGATCTCCTTAATGTTTATTGGAATATTTTTCAATGTTTCCATGGGGCTTTTTCCGATCTCAACCGATGCTACGCTTGCCCCTTTGCCCATAAAGGCATACAAGCCGGCAGTATGGCCATAGGAATGGTCCCAGGCGAGGACAAGCAATGTCCTGTAATAGGAGGGGATGTGCATTCGTGAATAGCCCTGTTCGACATTGGTAACATAATTGAGATGTGTGAGCATAACACCTTTCGGATCGGCAGTGGTACCGGAAGTATAGCAGATGTTTGCCAGGTCATTTTCCCCGATCGAGTTCCTGCGTTTCTCAAATGTCTCCCGCTCTTTTTCAAGAAATGCCTTTCCCTTTTCAATGACTTCACCGAAATAGATCTCTTTTTCCTGGTACTCGCTTTCAGGGTCGAGCAGTATAACCAGCTCAAGTGTTGTGAGGCTTGATTTTATAACCCGGATCTTTTTCATCTGACTTCGTGAGGCGATGACCATCCTTGATCCGGAATGCTCAAGCCTGAATTGTACATCGGAGGATTCTTCCAGTTTGACCGATAGGGGGACATTTATTGCACCAGCATACAGGATTCCTAATTCGCTGATAATCCAATTATTGCAGCCTTCAGAGATCAAACCTATCCGGTCCTCCTTGTTGATCCCCATCGAGATCAGACCGGCTCCGAATTGTTGTGACAGCTCCTGAATTTCCTTATAGGTTGAACCCCGGTATTCACCATCCCGCTTTTCCCACATATAGATATTGTCCCCGAATTGTTTTACACTCTCTTCAAAAAAAGTGATGATTGTTTTCATGTAAGAAAGGATTTTGTTTATGATACCCGAATATACAAAAATCAACTTACAAATTTCAATACACTATGTTTTTGAAATTTGAGTTTCACGAATAAATAAATGATTACTTTTGCATAAATAATTCTAATAAAATGATTTATTCAAAAATGAAAAAGTTAGTACCATTGCTTATTCTATTCATTGCAGTTACATCGTGCAAATTCATTGAAGAAAAGGGTTGGTTTAAAAGGGATGCTGATACCATTGCAGCTTACCAGACAAGGATGGACAGCATCCGCGTAGCCGATTCGATCAACAAAGTGCTTGAGGCAGAAAGGATGATCGAGCAAACGAGGCTGGATTCCATCAGGGCAATTGAGGAAATAGAAAGAGAACGTCTTGCCCGATTTAAATACCATATCATTGTCGGTAGTTTTAAAACCCCGGAATATGCCGATCTCTATGCTGAATACTACAGGGAAATGGGATATAAAACGGAGATCCTGTTTAACGAATATGATTTCAATGTGGTCTCTGCACGGGCGTTTGATAACATTCATGAAGCGTTGATTCAGCTTGAACAATTCAGGGATACCGTGGAGCTGGAAGCGTGGCTGTATGTCAATCGATGATCACAATATTCATTGAGTTTAATTTTGGTTTGGTAATTGCAATTTGGTTTTTGGACCTTATTTCACTTCGATCAGGTTTCTCATTTTCAGGATGAGGATGATGGATTCAACAATCTCATCCACTGACATGGTTGCACAGT
>CAYZVJ010000098.1:0-11681 GCA_964481765.1 uncultured Rikenellaceae bacterium
TGCTTTCGGTAAATCGACTGATCTTTTCCTGATTTTAAAATAATGTTAGTCATCTTCATTTGCTGACAGGTTCTGATAGATCTCATGGCATGCCCATGCATCGGTGGCAGCATAGATCACCTGGGCATCTGACAGCCTGCTGTTTTCCCAGTTGGACAATTGTTGTGATTTCGAGATTTTAATGTTCAATACGATGGCGGCAATTCCCCGCAAACCGTTGTTTTCAATTCCAAACTGACTGACATAATCCTGAAGCTCGATGAATCCCCGGGGTTCAAAAGCAGCAAATTTTTGAAGTCCTTTAATGTCGTCATGAATCGCCACTCCCACTTTAAGGATCTCCGGATCTTGCAGGATGTCAATGATTGGCAAAGGCAAACCTATCTGGTTACATCGGATCAAGAAGGCTCGCTCAGCAGTAGCCAGCTGTAACAGTGCCAACCTGTTTTTCCTGCCCTTTTTGAATGATGGTCTGGTTTCTGTATCAAACCCAAGGAGGCTGCAATGCATCATTTCCTGTATCACATTCCGTGGAACGCCACTGTTTCGATCCAGAACCATAACTTTTCCGGTGAACTGACCGGGTTGTAACCGTTTCACCTCCTCTTTGGATATCGATTTTTGATACATGGTTCAGGTGCATTCAATAGTTACCGAAGATACAAAGAATATTCATGCTACCCCTTCCACCTCAATTTGTTATCCTGCTGATAGAAGATGGTCCCGTTATCGAGCAGCCATTGAACGACCTTCAATATTTTGTTTTCCTTGTATTCAAGGCGGTCGACCAGTGCATCAAGCAAGAGTGGGGTTTCAGTCAAACATTCTTCTATACCACTCACCACGTGGTCAAACTCTGCTTTGCTTAACTCCTGTTCAACATGCCGGTTACAAACATCACACACTCCACAGGTAGTGGTAATTGTTTCTCCGAAATAGTTCAGAAGGTATTGGCTCCGGCAGGAATCGATCTGGATAGCATACTGAACGATCTGTTCCAGTTTTTTAACGAAGATATCCCTCCTTTTCCGGTAATTTTTTGCCGAGATAAGCAGGTTTTTATTATCCAGTCGTTCTTCTGTAAAGATGATCAACGGAGTTTTTCGTTGCGGGATATACCGAATGATCTTCAGGTTATTCAATTTTTTCAGGAATTGATACACCTGGTCTGGATCAATGTTTGCTTTCCTGGAAAGGGAAGCTTCATCAATACTGACAAACTCTGTAAACAATCCGGTATATGATCGCAGGAGCAGCTTGATGAATCCATCAAACTGTACATTTGCCACCTGAAACTTATACAGGTCCTCGCGTTCGACTAAGAAATGGACTTTTGACGGATTATTGAGTTCCTCTGTCAATTCAATATATCCTTCCCGTTCCAGGGCTTTTAACCCGTTAAAAGTCACCACCATGTTGAACTTATAGATCCTGCAAAACTCATTGATATTAAAATCATATACACCATGCTTCCCTCCCCCGACCGGAATTTGCAAAAAATTGCCCAATGCTTCATATATTCGTTTTATCTGTCCGATTTCAGGGAAACTATAGTCTGCTCTTTTCGGGAGGTTATTTTTATCGGAATCACTAAACAGGAGGACAGCGTATGCTTTTCTGTCATCCCGGCCTGCCCTTCCTGCTTCCTGGAAGTAAGCTTCCAGGGAATCCGGCGGATCATAATGAATGACAAACCGCACATTCGGTTTATCTATTCCCATCCCGAAAGCATTGGTAGCAACAATTATCCTTGTTTTTCCCTTATTCCAGTCCTGATGCTTAAGTGTCCTGGTTTTGTTGGTTAATCCGGCATGGTAATAACTGGAAGAGACACTGTTTTCTTTTAAAAAGAGGGAGATTTCATGGGCTCTTTTCCTGGTTCTTACATAAATGATTCCGCTTCCCTTCACCTTTTTGATGGTTTTCAGCAGGTACTTTTGTTTATCCTCAACGTTTCGAACAAGATACACCAGGTTTTTTCGTTCAAAACTGCTTCTCAGCACATTCTTCTCCCTGAACATCAATTTCTCCTGGACATCATCTACAACGTCAGGTGTTGCGGTAGCGGTCAATGCCAGGAAGGGAACTTCCGGGAAGATTTCACGCAGCTCAGAAATCCGCAGATAGGAGGGTCTGAAGTCGTAACCCCATTGGGATATACAGTGGGATTCATCAACAGCCACAAGGTTTACATTCATTTCCCGCACCCGGATGCGGAACAGTTCGGAGCTCAATCTTTCGGGCGAAAGATAGAGAAACTTAAAGTTGCCATAAATACAATTTTCAAGGGCGATATCAATCTCATCCCTTGTCATTCCGGAATAAATAGCTAACGCTTTTATTTCCAGTCTCCTTAACTTTTCAACCTGATCTTTCATCAGGGCTATCAACGGAGTAATCACCAGGCAAATGCCTTCTTTGGCAAGGCCGGGAACCTGAAAGGTTATCGATTTTCCACCTCCGGTAGGCATCAGGCCCAGGGTATCATGTCCGTTTGCAACAGATTTTATGATATCTTCCTGTATGGGCCTGAAATCGGAATATCCCCAATACCGGGATAATATTTGCTGATAAATATTCACTGTCTGTATCCGGTTGCATTCTCATTCCATGCTGCGATTGAACCGCTATTTTGAATAGAGGTTACTGATCGAAACAGATCATTTTTGGGTTCTTTGTTAATGCAATCCCATGTGGTGTGGGATCGAGAAAAAAAAGGGGAAACCCGCTTCCCATCCACTATTTTTTCGTAATTTGCGCCATCTAAATTTAACTAAAATATATCACATGTCGTTCCTTGCCGATAAAATAGTATCCGAGGGCCTCACGTTCGATGATGTACTTCTAATTCCCTCATATTCAGATGTTTTACCAAGAGAGGTTGACGTTACCACCCAGTTTACGCGGAACATTTCATTGAACACACCTATTGTTTCTGCAGCGATGGATACAGTAACCGAAGCTTCACTTGCAATAGCGATAGCCAGGGAAGGAGGTATCGGTGTTATCCATAAGAACATGAGCATTGATGAGCAAGCAAAGCAGGTTAAGCGGGTTAAGCGTGCCGAAAGTGTTATGATTCATGATCCGATTACGATTGGTAAAGACGGAACAGTGGCTGATGCATTAAAACTGATGCATGAGTTTAAGATCGGAGGAATACCGGTAGTGGATAGCGATCACACGCTCATTGGAATAGTCACCAACCGTGATCTTCGTTTCGAGCAAAATCATGCCCGCCCCATTCATGAGATTATGACCCATGACAACCTGATCACTACAACCCAGAATACAGACCTTGCACAGGCAGCGGATATTCTTCAGAAGCATAAGATTGAAAAGCTTCCTGTCGTTGATGATAACAAAAAACTGATTGGTTTAATAACCTACAAGGACATTACCCAGGCAAAAGATCGTCCCAATTCCTGTAAGGATACCAGGGGGAGGTTGCGGGTTGCCGCTGCCATCGGAATAACATCCGATTCCATTTCCAGGTTAGAAGCCCTTATTGTTACCGATGTTGATGCGATCGTGATCGATACTGCACACGGTCACACAGCAGGTGTACTGAAATTGGTGAAAGAGGTGAAGAAGAAATATCCTGAGATCGATCTGGTTGTCGGAAATATCGGTACTCCCGAAGCTGCAAAGGCACTGGTTGATGCAGGTGTAGATGCTGTAAAAGTGGGAGTTGGACCCGGCTCCATCTGCACGACACGTGTTATTGCCGGTGTTGGTATCCCGCAGCTTACCGCGATTTTTGATGTCGCAAATGCTATCAAAGGATCGGGTGTTCCCATCATTGCAGATGGTGGAATTCGATACTCCGGAGATATTGTAAAAGCATTGGCTGCCGGTGCACATACCATCATGACCGGTTCACTGTTTGCCGGTGTTGAAGAATCACCGGGAGAAACCATCATCTACAATGGACGGAAATTTAAATCCTATCGCGGTATGGGATCCATTGAAGCCATGCAGCAGGGGTCCAAAGACCGGTATTTCCAGGATGTTGAAGATGACCTGAATAAACTTGTTCCCGAAGGGATTACTGCCCGGGTCCCTTACAAAGGGACTCTCGCTGAAGTTATCTTCCAAATGATTGGTGGGTTAAGAGCAGGTATGGGCTATTGCGGTGCGAAAAATTTGAAACAACTTAGAGAAGCTAAGTTTGTCAGAATAACCCATTCCGGCAACCTTGAAAGCCATCCACACGATGTTACCATCACCCGGGAGGCACCCAATTACAGCAGATAATAACCGGGAATGAATTCCGTTTAATGATTATAGATTTGATTGAGATGAAACGATTACCATTTATACCCTGGATGATCCTGTGCTTATCAATCACCCTCTATGGACAAGAATTTAATGAGGAGATCGTGATGACCATCGGTGACCGCGAGATTACAGCCGGTGAATTCGAACGGATATACAACAAGAACAATACAGGGGAAGGAATTCTGGATAAGAAAACGGTTGATGAGTACCTGGAACTTTTCGTGAATTTCAAGCTGAAGGTAATTGAAGCAGAAAATCTTGGGTTGGATACCATGCCTTCATTCATCATAGAGTTGAGTGGTTATCGTAATCAGCTGGCAAAACCTTATCTTACAGACAATGAGACGACTGAGAAGCTGATCCGGGAAGCCTATGAAAGAATGGAAACCGAGGTGAGTGCCAGTCATATCCTGGTAAGGCTACCATCCAATCCCACACCGGAAGATACGCTCCAGGCATATCATAAAGCCATGCGGATAATAGACCGGCTGAAACTGGGAGAATCCTTTGAAACCATAGCTCGCGGAGCATCAGATGATCCCTCGGCAAAGACAAATGGAGGAAACCTGGGCTATTTTACCGCCTTCCGTATGATCTACCCGTTTGAAAGCGTTGTTTACAATACTGATGTCGGAGAGATCACCATGCCTGTCAGAACAAGTTTCGGTTATCATATCATCAAGATAAATGATAAAAGGCCCTCCAGAGGGGAGGTGAAAGTTGCACACATCATGGTTGCCACACCCAGGGGATCCAACGATGAACTCATGATAAACGCAAGGGGAAAAATCGATATGATCTACGAAAAACTGAAACAGGGAGACCCCTTCGATTCACTGGCACTGACCTATTCTGACGACCAGGGATCAGCAAGAAATGGAGGCGAATTACCCTGGTTTGGAACCGGCCGGATGGTTCCCGAGTTTGAAGAAGCGGCATTTAACCTTCAACAACCGGGAGAACTATCCAAACCGGTTCAAACTTCGTATGGCTGGCACATTTTAAAACTGATCGAAAAGAAACCGCTGGGTTCTTTCGAGGAGCTGAAACCGGAAATTAAGCAATGGATTACCAGAGATAGCCGATCGTTGATCGGAAGAAATGCGTTTATGGATAGATTGAAAAAGGAGTATGGTTTTACACTATCCGGAAAGGCACTTGCCGAATTCTATGATGCACTCGATCCTGCATTCCTTGCAGACTTTGCCAATCCCGGGAAGGCAGTAAACCTGAATAACCCTCTTTTTTCCTTTGCAGGAGTTACATACAACCAAAGCGATTTTATGGACTATGTCAGGAAGTATCCCGGCAAGGTGCGTACATCGGATGTCAGGGAATACATCGATGAAATGTTTACACAATACTGTAACCAGGAGCTGATGAATTACGAAGAAGCACACCTTGAGGAGAAGTACCCTGAATTCAAATACGTAATGCAGGAATACCACGACGGGATACTACTTTTTGAACTCACGGATAAAATGGTATGGTCAAAAGCAATAATAGACAGTGTCGGTTTACAGGAGTTCTACAAGAATAACAAAAGCAATTATCTGTGGGAAGACCGTGTCAATGCCTCTATATACACCTGTAAAAATAGATCCAGACTGAAAGAGTTGTCCAAAATGCTTGAAAAAAGATCCAGGAAAGGATATAGTGATGAAGATTTTCTGGCAAAATTCAATGGTGAGGATAAATACTATCTGCAAATTGAAAATGGACTATTCAGTAAAGGGGACCATGAGATTATCGATTCCATCAAATGGAAAAAAGGGATGACAGATATTATACAGAAGAACGGACAGCCTGTTATAGTAATCGTTCATGAGATTATCCGAAACCAACCGAAAACACTTGACGAAGCGAAGGGGATAATAACATCGGATTACCAGAATTACCTCGAACAGGAATGGATAAAGCAACTCAGGGCAAAATACCCGGTCACCATCAATCGTGAAATAGTAAATGCTATTAAGTTAAATCAACCTTCATAATGATTAACGGTTACATGATATGCAAGTGATGAAGCAAATGATTACCATACTGTTTGTCCTGGTATTCTTCTCCTGTACAAATTACGATAACAATGGCAGAGAGGAGCCTCTTGCCAAGGTGGGTGATAAATACCTTTACCCTTCTGATCTTCCTGTGATACTGACCAGTGGTTTGTCCAACGAAGATAGCTCCTCCATATCCGATACTTATATTAACAAATGGATCAGAAAACAGCTTTTACTTCAACGGGCAGAACTGAATATTTCTTCCGAACAACAGAAGGAGATAAACAACCAATTGGAAGACACGCGGACTTCCCTGATCATTTATCAATACGAAAAACAGATGATCAATCAGAAATTAGACACCCTGGTTGAAGAGGAGGAAATTCTACACTATTATTCCGACAACATGTCTAATTTTGTCCTCGATGAGAACATCATTAAAGCACTGTTTGTAAAGATTCCAAAAGATGCCCCGAATATCTCACGGGTTAGAAACTGGTACCGCTCAGATCGAAGTGAAGACATGACGGAACTGGAAAGTTATTGCTATCAGTTTGCTGAAAAATATGATGATTTTGATGAGGATTGGATATCATTCGACAAATTGTTAAAAGAATTGCCCGTTGCCGTGAATGATCAGGAGCGGCTTCTCCGGTACAATACATACATTGAGAACGATGATTCACTCTATCATTATTTTGTCAATATCAGAGAATTTCGCCTGAAAACCACCACAGCTCCTATTGAATATGTTGCCGATAACATCAAGTCAATCATCCTGAACAACAGGAAAATTCAATTCCTGATCGATTTAGAAAACAGCATATTCAATGATGCACTGAATCGGAGAGAATTTGAGGTTTACAATTATTAAAACAGAAAAAAGTGAACATGAGAATACCATTTATGGTTCTTTCCATCATCCTGTTGCCTCTGTCTTGCCTGGCCCAACAGGAAATCGTAGACCAGGTTGTGGCAGTGGTCGGGAATAACATTGTATTGCAATCCGATGTTGAGAACCAGGTACTGCAGATCCGGGCACAGGGGTCTCTGACTCCCCGGAATCAATTGAGATGCGAAGTATTGGAAGACTTGCTGGCTCAAAAACTGTTATTAAACCAGGCACAAATTGACAGCATTGAAGTTACTGGTGCTCAGGTTGAAATGGAGTTGGACAGGCGGTTACAGATGTTTATCAGCCAGGTAGGATCGGCAGAAAATCTGGAAGAATACTATAATAAATCCATCCTCGAGATCAAGGATGATTTCCGTGAATTGGTTCGTGACCAGTTATTAACTGAACAGATGCAGCGGCAAATTGCAGGGGAATTAACCATAACTCCATCGGAAGTAAAAGCTTTCTACAATAGTATTCCTCCGGATAGTTTACCGCTGATCAACTCTCAGATTGCAATTAGCCAGATCGTTAAAAATCCTCCTTACAGGGAACAGACAAAATTCGAGGTGAGGGAAAAACTGTTGAATCTCAGGAAAAGAATTATTGAAGGGGAGAGTTTCGCTACCCTGGCTGTTCTCTATTCTGAAGATCCCAGTACAGCGCCAAAAGGTGGAGAAGTGGGTTTTAGAAACAGGAGTGATTTTGTTCAGGAGTTTGCAGATGTTGCCTTTTCACTCAAGCAGAAAACCGTTTCTCCAATTGTTGAAACAGAGTATGGATTTCACATTATACAGCTCATTGCACGAAGGGGTGATCAGGTCAATGTCCGGCATATCCTGATGAGACCAAAAATCCAACCGGAAGAGATCCTTGAGGCGATGAGTTTCCTGGATAGCCTTGCAGACCTTGTCAGAAAAGATTCCCTGAACTTTGAAATGGCTGCCAGATTCTTCTCGGAAGATGAGTTGTCCAGTGTTAATGGCGGGGTTGTCATTAATCCCATAACCGGGGATACAAAGTTTGAGATGGAACACCTCCATCCATCGGTTGTTCAGGCAATCCGGGAATTAAAAATCGGAGAAATATCAGAGCCTTTTCAATCCATTGATGAGTCGGGGAATGTGGTATTCAAGATCGTGAAAATTAAGTCCAGATCCAATCCGCACCAGGCCAATCTCAAAGAAGATTACGCCATTCTGCATGAGATGGCAAAAGCAGAAAAACAACAGGAAGAATTCATGAATTGGATCATGGATAAACAGAAAACAACCTACATTAAGGTCAATCCACCCTTCAGAACATGCAATTTTGCAAGTGACGGCTGGCTTAAGTAATGTTACAGATACCCTTTCATGAGAAACAGATTCAAGGTCATATACCTCATACTGTTTATCCTGTTCATTGGTCAGCACCCTGATCTCTATTCACAAAAAAAAACAAGGGTTCAGATCCTCAATTCTGACAGTCTCCTGATCGAAAGAAAAACAGGAACGAGCATAAAACGATTGATTGGTAATGTGGAACTTGAACACGAAGGGATCCATCTTTTCTGTGACAGTGCCTACATATATGATGACCGGAATCTTGTGGAAGCCTATGATCATGTTCACATTCAACAGGGCGATTCATTGAATCTGTATGGCGACCACCTGATGTATAAAGGAGATATCAGGATGGCTAAATTCAGGGATAACGTCCTTCTGATCGACAGAAATACATCCGTTGAAACAAATTTTCTGGACTATGATCTGAATAACGACGTTGGTTATTATTTCAATGGAGGGATAATCTATAATGACCAGGATACACTGAAAAGCGGACAGGGCTATTACTATTCGAATGAAGAATTCTTCATCTTCAAGGATAGTGTGATCATTACGAACCCGGACTATACCATATTATCCGATACACTCCATTACTATACCTCAACTGAAATTTCATATTTTTTCGGTCAAACACAAATCATTGGCGACAGCAGTTACATTTACTGCGAAAATGGTTGGTATGATGGGTTGAATGATATTTCCCAGTTTAACAAGAATGCATTTATCGTATTGCAGGAACAGACCATTATGGGTGATTCGCTGTACTATAACCAGGGTACCGGATTCGGGGAAGCATTCCATAATGTGGTGGTTCATGATTCTACTCAAAGTACCATCATAAAAGGGAACTATGCCCTGTATTACAGAGATCCTGAGAGGGCAATGGTTACCGACAGTGCCCTTTTCATACAATATTCTGAAACCGATACGCTCTTCGTACATGCAGACACCCTTCGATCAGACCCCGATTCCTCCGGAATGTATAATGTGATTCGTGCCTATTACAGGGTTAAACTCTTCAAAGAGGATCTTCAGGGGAAATGTGATTCACTCTCATACACCTACAACGATTCTGTGATTAAACTCCACCGGGATCCTGTTCTCTGGTCTGAAGAAAATCAATTATCGGCTGATCTCATTGATATCCATACGCGAAACAAAAAACCCGATTTTATTGAGATGCATCAATCAGCATTTATCATTTCCCAGGAAGACTCCTCAAAGTTTAACCAGATCAAAGGGAAAGATATGATCGGTTATTTCCGGGATGGCGAGTTATACAAAATTGATGTTATTGGTAATGGACAGACCGTCTATTTTGCCATCGAAAACAATGAGATTGTTGGAGTCAACCAGGCGGAAAGCAGCAACCTGACCATCTACATCAGGGATAAAAAGATCTACAAAATTACAATGATAACCAAGCCCGACGGGATTTTGAACCCATTGAAAGACGTAACGGATGATCAATTGATCTTAAAAGGTTTTTCCTGGCATGAGAAGGTAAGACCTAAGACAAAATGGGATATTTTCAGGTGGGAATAAGGGGAGGGATGGAATCCCTCATCATGAATTAATACTCATCCTCATTAAAAAAGAAATCGTCTTTGCTTGGATAATCGGGCCAGATATCTTCAATACTCTCATAAATATCTCCTTCATCTTCTATCTCCTGAAGATTCTCGATTACTTCGAGAGGGGCACCTGAGCGAATGGCAAAATCGATCAATTCGTCTTTTGTTGCCGGCCATGGAGCATCTTCGAGCTTAGAAGCTAATTCAAGTGTCCAATACATGTACTGATTTTTATAGTAACAAGGAACAAAAAAAGCTGTTTTTAAATTTTCGCAAATATAAAAAATAAATTAAAAAAACAGGGAACTCTTGATTTTTATTTCTTAAGGCGCGGTTTCCATTGATTTTCAACGATATCCAGATCTTTAGCTAACTTACGGGATAAAACAAAGAGGTAGTCTGCAAGCCTGTTCAGGTATTGAAAGACCAGATCCAGATTCACAGGACCAGGCCTGATCTTCGATGCATTTCTTTCAGCTCTCCTGCAAACATTTCTTGCTATGTGGCAGATCGAAACCGTCGGATGTCCTCCAGGAAGAAGGAAGGATGTTAAGGGCACCAATTCGTCCTCCATGCGATCGATCTCATGTTCCAGGGATTGTATATCTTCCTGTTCTATTTGAGGTAACGAGGGGCTTTTGGTATTATTATCCATAGCCAATAATGCTGCACAGGTCATTAACCGGCCCTGTACTTCCAGCAGGTACTCCTTAATGGTGTTATGGATTTCCTGATCCCGGATCAGCCCGACATAGGCAATAAGCTCATCAACCGTACCATACGCCTCAATCCTTTCGTGATGCTTTGGTACACGATTCCCTCCTGTCAACGATGTCTCACCCTTATCACCTCTCCTGGTATAAATCTTCATAATGGATTATTTGGACAGAAAAGCCTATTGCCTCGTTTTTTCAGTAACTTTATCAAAGGTATCGGATTCGACTTCCCCATCCATCAACCGGATTATACGCCGGGCACGCCTGGCAATATCTTCTTCATGGGTAACCACGATGATGGTATTCCCTATTGAATGGATATCATCCAACAGGTTCATGATGTCGATGGAAGTTTTCGAATCCAGGTTCCCGGTTGGCTCATCGGCAAGTATTATTGAGGGATGATTGACTAATGCCCTTGCTACGGCTACCCGTTGACGCTGTCCTCCGGAAAGTTCATTTGGTTTGTGCGTGATACGATCGGCTAAACCTACACTCTCCAGCACTTCTTCAGCCCGTTTTATCCGGTCATGTTTTGCAATACCCGCATATATCAGTGGTAACATCACATTCTCATGCGCAGTATATCTGGGTAATAAATTGAATGTCTGGAATACAAAACCGATCTCCATGTTTCTGATTTCAGCCAACTGGTTATCTTCCATCTGGCTGACGGCCTTGCCATTCAGAATATATTCACCACTCGTTGGTGTGTCAAGGCAACCGATCAGGTTCATCAGGGTGGATTTGCCGGATCCTGACGGACCCATGATAGCTACGTATTCATTCCTTGAAATATCTATGGTAACTGATCGCAGTGCCCGCACAACGACTGTCCCTACGTAATAATTTTTTACGATCTGCCGTAAATTAATGATATGGTCCAT
>CAYZVJ010000099.1:0-4729 GCA_964481765.1 uncultured Rikenellaceae bacterium
AGGGATGCCAATTTCTGTGTTCTGGACCTTCCTGTAACCATTACAGAACCAGCAGATCCGTTAACCGGAAGCATCACCAGCCAGATCAATGTAGGTTGCTTTGGAGAAGCTACGGGTAGTGTTACTATCCTCGGTGCCGGAGGAACAGCACCCTGTCAGTACTGCCTTGATGGAGGAACCTACCAGGCATCGGGTACCTTTGGAGGATTGACTGCTGATACCTATACCGTTACTGTCCGGGATGCAAATGGCTGTACAACCGATATACCGGTTACCATAACCCAACCGCTTGCTTTGACCGGTAGCATCACAGATAAAGTGAACGTTGCCTGTTTCGGAGATGCAACAGGGAGTGTCACAGTTACCGGTTCGGATGGCACACTGCCATATCAATATAGCCTGGATGGTGGATCGTACCAGTCGTCAGGTACATTTACCAACCTGTCGGCGGATGATTATACCGTAACAATCCGGGATGCCAACCTCTGTACTGTTGATATCCCGGTTACCATTACAGAACCTCCGGAATTAACAGCCGGCATCGTTTCACAAACCCATGTCGATTGCTATGGAAACGCTACCGGAAGTGTAACGGTATCCGGAGCAGGCGGAACCACTCCTTATCAGTACAGCCTGGATGGCGGAGCTTTTCAATCATCCGGAACATTCAGTGACCTGATTGCAACCGGGTATACGGTTACGGTGCGGGATGCGAATCTATGTACCCATGAAATTTCAGTAACCATAACTCAACCGACAACCCCACTTAGTGGCAACATCACCAACCAGGTAAATGTTGCCTGCTATGGTGATGCTACCGGAAGTGTAATGGTGGCTGGTTCAGGTGGAACAGTGCCCTATGAATACAGTCTCGATGGAGGGACCTACCAGTCTTCCGGATCATTCACGGCACTCACGGCAACACCGTATACAATTACCATTCGTGATGCTAACCTGTGCACATTTGATCTGCCTGTAACCATCACGCAACCGGTAGCCCCGTTAACCGGAAGCATAACCAGCCAGACCAATGTAGGATGCTTCGGAGAAGCTACGGGCAGTGTTACTATCCTTGGTGCCGGAGGAACATCACCTTATGAATACTCTCTCGATGGAGGAACCTACCAGGTATCGGGTACCTTTGGAGGATTGACTGCTGATACCTATACCGTTACTGTCCGGGATGCAAATGGCTGTACAACCGATGTCCCGGTTACCATAACAGAACCACTTGCACTGACAGGCAGCATAGTAAGTAAGGTGAACGTTGCCTGTTTCGGCGGCGCAACAGGAAGTGTAACAGTCACCGGCTCGGATGGTACGCCTTTCTATCAGTATAGCCTGGACGGTGGTTCGTATCAATCATCAGGTACATTTACCAATCTGGAGGCGGATGAGTATACCGTGACTATCCGGGATGCCAACCTGTGTACTGCTGATATCCCGGTTACCATTACAGAACCTGCGGAATTAACAGCCGGCATCGCTTCACAAACCCATGTCGATTGCTATGGAAACGCTACCGGAAGTGTAACGGTATCCGGAGCAGGCGGAACCACTCCTTATCAGTACAGCCTGGATGGCGGAGCTTTTCAATCATCCGGAACATTCAGTGACCTGATTGCAACCGGGTATACGGTTACGGTGCGGGATGCGAATCTATGTACCTGTGATATCCTGGTAACAATCACTGAACCGGAAGAGCTATCCGGTGTAATCGTTGAATTGTTTAATGCCTGTTATGGAGAAGCATCTGGATATGTTACCATTCAGGGAGAAAAAGGTATTGAACCGTATGAATACAGCCTTGATGGAGGACCTTTCCAGTCAGGCGGTACATTCACCGGGTTGGCTGCAAGCGATTACATAATCACCATCCGGGATGCCAATTCCTGTACAACGAATATTCCCGTGACGATTACTCAGGCAGCTACTGCCGTGTCTGTTAATATCCTGAATCAAACAAACGTCCGGTGTTATGGGGATGCTACAGGATCTGTTTCCGTTGCCGGTTCAGGCGGCACTCCTCCCTATGAATACACTATTGATGGAGGCGATTTTCAGGCATCCGGCACGTTCAATAACCTTATTGCCGGCAGTTATGTTTTAACGGTGCGGGATGCTAATCACTGCACGGTAACTATTCCGGTTACGATTACCCAACCGGTAAGTGGGTTAACGGGATCCATCACGGATAAGACAGATGTCCTGTGTCCGGATGATGAAACAGGATCGTTAACAGTTACTGCATCGGGCGGAGCACCAGCCTACGAGTATAGCCTTAACGGCGGTTCCTATCAAACCGGTAACACATTTTCCGGACTGGCTGCCACCAGCTATACGGTTACTATCCGGGATGCAAATCTCTGTACCCTGGATCTGTTTACTACCGTTACAGGGCCTGATCCTTTTGAGATCAATCCCATTGTCACCGGAGAATCCTGCGAAGGAGAAGAGGATGGAGGTATAACCCTTAATCCAACCGGAGGGACACCTCCCTATACGTTTTTATGGTCAAATTCAGAGACAACTGAAAACCTTACTAATATCGGGGGAGGAACATATACCATAATAATTACAGATGCCAATGATTGTGCCTATGAATATGATATAGAAGTTGTCCTTATTGGTGAAGATTGTCTTTTAATTCCCAATGCATTCATCCCCAATAATGATGGCATGAACGATACATGGAGGATCCGGTCGATTGAATCCTATCCCAACGCTACTGTCCATGTCTATTCGCGCTGGGGACAGCTGGTATTTAGCGCTGAGAACGGATATACTGATCCCTGGGACGGTACTTATAAAGGGAAGGATTTACCGATGGACTCCTATTTCTATGTAATTGATCTGAAAAATGGACGGGAACCCTTTACAGGGCAGGTAACCATTATTCGTTAATGCACTGTTTGAAAAATTAGCAGATTTCATTGTACATGAAGTTCATAAGAAAACATACCACAGTGCTGCTTCTGTTAATGGGAGCAGTGATCAGCAGCCAGGCACAGCAGCTACCGATCCTGAGTCAGTACATGATGGATCAATACCAGATAAATCCGGCATTTGCCGGTTATGACGGTTTTCTAAACATTAACATGACCGCACACGAACAATGGGTAGGGTTGGATAACTCGCCAAAAACCCACGCGGTAAGCTTTCATACCCGGTTATATGAGCAAAGTTACATCCTGAAAGAGAATCCGGTGAAAAAGAAATGGCGCAGGCCATTCAAAGGGGGCAGGATAGGTGTTGGTGCGGCTATCTATGATGACCGGTTAGGATTGCTCAGCAGAACCGGTTTTCAGCTGACTTATGCATTTCATATCCCATTCGAGGTAACCCAGTTATCCTTTGGACTATCTGCGAACGCCTTTCAGTATAAACTGGATCTGGACGAAGTAGTCCTGTTCGAGGAGGAAGATCCATACCTTCTGGGTTACGACGGCGTTATGTTTATCCCGGATGCCGATTTCGGGATGATCTTTTCTGCCAGGAATTACCAGGTTGGCCTCTCGGTGAATCAGCTTTTTCAGTCAGCATGGAAGCTTGGGAATGATGGTAATTCAAAGTACCAGATACTCAGGCACTACTACTTCAATGTAAACTATTCCTTCGATGCTGGCCGGAATGTTGAAATCATGCCCTACCTGCTTTTAAAAAGCTCGAATGATTTCTCAAACCTTCAGGCTGATATCAACCTTACCGTACGATACAAGAATGCCTATTGGGGAGGGATATCCTACAGGACAAAAGATGCCATGATCATCATGGCAGGGTTGCGCTATAACCAGTTTCATTTTGGCTACGCATTTGACTATTCATTCAGCAGTATTCGAAACTACAATTACGGATCGCACGAAATCATAGCCGGATTCCGCCTGGGAGATCCTACCAGGAGATTCCGCTGGCTGCAATAAATGTAACAGATCGTTTTTGGATCCATCCGCATGGAACCGGTATTCATGGTACTGAGTGAAACAGCATCCATTGCAGCACTAATCAAACCATCCAAACCGGAAAGAGACGATCCCGGCAGGTCCGGAAAAGTCGGTATTGTTGTAATTTTCCATTCCTGCTCCTTCATCGGAGATACCTCCTACAAAGCGGTAGCTGCCACCAAAACTCACCTTCATAAACCGGGTGAAGTTTATTTCCACTTCGACTATCGGTGCAAGGACATAGATGTGATCATCCGGAAAAAACCCTTCCGTACTGTTCACTGACCCCATCCCCATAACGGCAGAGATTGTGGGATGAATTACCTTGTTGGCCAGAAACCGGTAACCGAAAAATAATCCACCATAGCCAAATTCAACATCTTGCTGAAGTTGAGAATTATCGGTAAGCCCAACGCCAAATCCACCCAGGAAAAAATTGTCCAGCATCACTCCACCCTCTGCTCCGATTAAACCGGTAAAATCATCAGCGATCGAGGTAAGTTCAATGGCAGGCCCGATAAATCCCCTGACTTTGGTGGCTCTTCCAAAGAGTACATTGATATCCTCATCTTCCTGTGCTGTTGCTGTAATTGCCAGCAGGAGCAATGAGAAAAATAAACATGCTTTTTTCATCTTGGAAATGTTTTATCAATTATTTTAAGAAAGCTCTACACACGGTAAAGTAGTTTAATCCAGGCTGTAACCGGGAAACAGAAAGATCCTGGTTAACCTGTTAAAGATCGGACAATATTTGTCCAATTGCAAGTGCTGAAACAATATTCATGCCA
>CAYZVJ010000099.1:4829-11308 GCA_964481765.1 uncultured Rikenellaceae bacterium
TGTTATCTTTCATAGGCAAAACGGGTGTCTATATTGTGTTAACATTGTATGATTAACTTTATTTCAGTCCTCCTTGGAATAGTAGCCCTGGTTATTGCAATCATTGGCTTATTCCCCTTTCTCGGTTGGTTAAACTGGATTGTCCTGCCCATTGCAATAATCGGTTTGCTGATAGGGATTGTGGCAAAGTATAGTACAGGGAGAACATTGAACACCATTGTGCTATTGATTGCCGTTATCCGATTGATCATCGGTTATGGCGTGTTTTAATTTAACGAATCAGATAACACAATAACACTATGAATACAAATCGCTGGCTTTTTATGATCCTGATCGCAGGACTGGTTATCTTCGTAGCATGCAAAAACCGAGGATTAAAAAAGGAAACTGAAAAAACGGAAGATAAAATGGAAATAGTAAAAGAACCATTCGGAATCGCTCCTGATGGACAGGAGATTGATTTATTCACGTTAACAAACAGTAATGGGATGGTAGCAAAGATCACCAATTTTGGCGGAATAGTAACTTCACTGCTGGTACCGGATAAGGATGGCAATATGGAGGATGTGGTTCTTGGATTTGATAGTCTCCAGCCTTATCTTGAAGAACATCCCTATTTCGGTGCCCTTGTTGGACGGTATGGAAACCGGATTGCAAAAGGAAAGTTTACCCTGAATGGCATCGAATACACGCTTGCTGTAAATAATGGCGAGAACCATCTGCATGGCGGATTGGTTGGTTTTGATAAAGTCGTATGGAGCGCTGAACCGTTTCAGGGTGATGACAGAAGAGGAGTAATACTTACCTGCGTCAGCCAGGATATGGAAGAAGGGTACCCGGGCAACCTGACCGTAAAAGTGACTTACTCATTAACCGATCAGGATGAGTTCACGATTGTTTATGAAGCGGTAACCGACAAAGTATGCCCGGTAAACCTCACGCACCACAGTTATTTTAACCTGACTGCCGGAAAGAGCGACATTCTCGACCACGAAATGATGATCAATGCTGACCGGTTTGTTGTGGTTGATGAGGGACTTATCCCTACCGGGGAACTCAGGGGTGTAGACGGTAGCGCAATGGACTTTTTATCGCCGCATTCCATCGGATCAAGGATTGACCAGGTGAGCGGCGGGTATGACCATACCTATGTATTGAATGAAGGGGATGATGAGATGGTTCTTGCTGCCAGGGTGATTGAACCCGTGAGTGGCAGAATAATGGAAGTCTATACAACGGAACCGGGAGTTCAGTTTTATACGGGAAACTTCCTGGACGGGAGCCTGACCGGCAAAAACAGTGTTGTGTACAGCAAGCATTATGGATTTTGCCTCGAAACACAGCATTTCCCCGATTCACCCAATCAGCCGGAATTTCCTACTACCATACTCAGTCCGGGTGAAACCTATACCCATTCAACCATATATCGATTCTCAACCAATCAATAGACTAACCAAAAATTACGTTACGAATGCACTGTTCACGCAGAGTTATCACCTTGCTCTTTTTAACAATATTTTTAATACACTCACCGGCAGAAGCTCAGTCGCTGCTGGATCTATCCCTGGATACTTCGAACGGTATACGGGTTAAGGAGTGTTTTCTGGCCGACAGCCAGTTGCTTCAATTTCTTTCTCCTCCTCTTCTTTTTACTGTTGAAGTGAATGACATTCAATTCAGTTCAGGTAACTGTGAGGTTGTTCAGGGCAGAGGAAACCTGCAATTCAATATTGGTGATAAAATTCACGGGATATTGACCCCGGAGACAGGATTTGATAGGGGATGGAAAGCGGTTGTTGCCTTTCAGAACATCTCCGGAGATACACTGAGGATATCGAATGTTGTTCCTTTCGGGACATCTGACAACCATATTTACCTTACCGGAACCGGTCCATGGGCTCTGGCACGAACAAAGATCTTTATACCCGGAAATGGACCGGTCGGCGTAATACTTCCTGATAATGCATGGGAGATGGGTTATGCCTCAATACCAGTAGCAGATAACCAGTCGCTTTGCGCTATTGCCAGGAGAACGAATTATGAAAATTGTGAGAGAAGACGATATGAAACCATTGTGCCTCCCGGAGCAGACGTTGAATATACCTTCTATGCAGACCATTTCACGGGCGATTGGCAAAATGGATTGAAGATCATGTTCCAGGAACGATACCTTTTCGACCTGGAAGAGTTTGATGAGACACTGTATGAAAGAGAGGACCTGAAATGGATCAGGAATAAATACACCATGGTTCTGCAGGCTGCATGGGATCACGAGTTCTATGATTTTTCCACCGGGAGATATACTTTTTATAACTTCCTGGAAGAAGGAAAAAGGTTACTCGGAGGATGGGATGTTTTTTGCCTGTGGCCTACCTGGCCCCGGCTGGGGGTTGATCAGAGAAACCAGTATGATCTTTACAGGGACCTGCCTCTTGGACTTGAGAAGATAAGCGAAATGGCGAACTATTCCCGGAGCCAGTCAACCCGTTTCTTTATCTCCTATAATCCATGGGACCAGAGTACCCGGCAGGAGGATCATTACAAAGGGCTGGCACAACTGATTGAACATACGAGTGCCGATGGTGTTGTTCTGGATACCAGAGGAAAATCGAGTATCGAATTACAGCGTGCTGCCGATAGTGTAAAACAGGGAGTGATCATGTATTCGGAAGGAATGGCTATTCCCATGGATATGCCCGGAATTATTTCGGGAAGGGTCCACAATGCCATTGTAATGAGCCCTCCACTGAATCTGAATAAACTGATAAAACCTGATTTCGCGATCTTCAGGGTTGTTCAGCGAAATGATGACCGTATTCACAGGGAAGTTGCCATCTCATTTTTCAACGGATATGGAACAGAGATCAATGCATTTGCCCCGGGCAGACCTGACTGGCTCGAAGAGGAGTATACTTTCCTGGGCCGGACAACCATGATCCTTAAAGAAAATTCTGCAGCCTTTCTCAACAATAACTGGACCCCGCTGATATTATCCACCAGGGATAGCATCTGGGTAAATGAATGGAAAGATGATGAAAAAACAATCTATACTGTCCTGAGTTTTGACCCGTATGGCTATACCGGAGCGCTTATTAAGGCAATCCCGTCACCCGAACATCATTACATCAGCCTGTGGAATCATGAGGAGCTTGAGTTGCAGCGGTCCGGTGCTGACTGGTATTTACCCGCTCATACCGAAGCATTCAATAAGCAGTGGTCAAATACACGAAAAGAAGGCAGCCTGGAATGCCTTGCCCGGTTTCCAAACATTTTGAATGCTATGATCAGCAGGGATACCCTCCTGATTCATGCCAGCCGGGGAGACAGGGTGGTTATATGGAAAGGAATGCCCTCTTACCAGGGAATATCCAAAACGTATAATCCTGACTCACTTCAGCTTCGTATCATGGATCTTTTCGGTCGTTACGAAGGAAAAATAGTGATCCAGTTGTTTGAAGAGAATAACCTGCTTGATGAACGGGTGGTAAAAATCCAGCCTGGAAAATCCTGGATGATCAGCAAAGTAAAACATACTACCAGGGTAAAGAGACCCTTTGCCAATATGGGGGAGATACCTGCCGGTGATTTCTATTTTTCAGTGACGAACGACGACCAGTTCATTCCCTATCCCGATTATACAACTCCTGAAAAAGTCCATGTTGAGCGGTTTTTTATGGATGAGTACCCGGTGACCAACGCCGATTTTTATGAATTCATGATATCTTCAAACTACCAGCCCGCTGATCCTGTTAATTTCCTTAAGCATTGGGAAAATGGGACCTATCCACAGGGACAGGATAATTACCCCGTGGTGTATGTCTCCCTCGATGATGCCCGGGCATATGCCGAATGGGCAGGCAAACGCCTCCCCACAGAAATAGAATGGCAATATGCTGCACAGGGGACGGATGGAAGGATCTGGCCATGGGGCAATGAGTTTCATGGGACAAAATGCAACAATGCCTTTGAACGACCTACACCGGTTGACGCCTTTCCGAAAGGAATAAGTCCCTTTGATATTGCTGATCTGGTGGGGAATGTGTGGCAAATGACAAATGATGTGTACGACAATGGAAGCTACTACTTTTCTATAATCCGGGGAGGTAGTTATTATAATCCCTCCTCAAGTATTTGGTACGTGAAAGGGGGGCCACAACCCTTGAATAAAACGCAGATGCTCCTGCTGATATCACCGGGATTTGACCGCTGTGCCACCGTGGGATTCCGATGCGTGAAAGATGCGGAGTGATGCCGGAAAAAACGGTTGGAAGAACTTTGTATTTTCTGCGTTACAACTATGCCTTATGCTTGTAAAATCCATGGAAAGATGGTATCTTTCAGGTGAAAATGGAATTCCGTCTCAGTTTTCAGGAGCTCCTATCAAAAACACAACGCAATAACCTGAATTTTTAAAAAATGAAAATTATACAATCCGGTTCATCCCTCATGGTTTTCATTGTTATCTCAGCAATAACCATCCTGTCTGGTTGTGGAACAACCCGAATGGCAATAAAAAAGTATACTGGCTCATGGGAGTACCACATGGAGACACCAGATGGCCCAATTGATGCAGCAATGGTTATCACACATGATGGTGAGAAATTTACCGGTACAATGGAGGCAGATCAGGGATCGATAGAGATGGAGGACCTGAAAATCGAAGACGGTAAGCTTACTGCTCATTTCTATTATGGTCCATATCTTATTGATATTACCGGTGAGTTCAATGAGGATGAATTTACCGGAACCCTCGGACCTCCGGAATACCAGATGTCAGTTACTGCTAAGAGGGTGAAATAATGAAATGAAGGATAGTAGTCCCGAAAAAACAGAAATCTTCGATTTCTTATTTTTTCGAGGATCCTCGAATTTATTGCCAAATCATAGATTTGGATAAATTCGGGATGAGAGTGTGAGTTATTGGGTTATTGAGGTGTCTGATTGGAAAACTTAAGAGTTGGTGGCATGGTATTAAACAAAACCAATTCAGACATATACCTTTAAGTCAATGGCTTACATCAATGTACTCAATAACTTACTAACCATTAACCTAATAACCTTTATAGGTGCTCCCTGCCCGACTGAAAAGCATAGTCGTTCAGGCGGGGGTCCTCGGTGCTCGGTAAAAGAAAAAAATCAAATAGTTTATTTCAATAGAAATACCCCGGTGGGGTATATTGTAAGCCACAAAACCACGGTACAACTGCGCTGTTATTCGGCGGGAAATCCTTCCATGGACCAAAAGTCACCAGGCAATAATCCGGAAACCATATCAAAACTTCATCTGTATAAAATGCTAAACGCATCGGAGATCCAATCACCCCTATAGTCCCCTCAAGAGGACACAATGCTGCTATCCCCGAACAGGTTGCTATAACAATGAACCGAGCGAAGCACTTGCCCTCATTGAGAAAAAAGTTGTAAACTTGCAGTAGAAAGGGTATGGCAATGGATAGACGTACAATTCTTTTTTTTCTCTTGATACCCTCTCTGGTTGTTGCTGTCGGGCAGAAAAATGATTTCAGTGACTGGAAGGGGGAATCCCTGCAGGTAAAAGAAACACTGTACTCCTCCCGGGCAAAGGCTAACAACATTGCCCTGGATGACTATGATGTAACATTCTATTTCCTTGACCTGGAAGCAAACAACACGTCTACCACCATTTCCGGAAATACAACCATTGGAGCGGTTACCAAAGTGCCATCACTTCAGACCCTTGTGTTTGAATTGAATTCCGGTCTTATCGTTGATTCAGTCCTGGTAAACGGTATAAAGCATGACGCTATTGCGGGAGATGATATTGTAATCGTAAACCTTGAAGTTCCTCTTCCCTTCAAAGAATATTTTTCTGTGCAGGTTTTTTACGGAGGAACAGTGATATCGGAAGGGTTTTTCGCAGGAATGAGTACCGGGATTGATCCAACCTGGGGCAAACAGGTAACATGGTCTTTATCCGAACCGTACAGTGCCCTCGACTGGTTCCCATGCAAACAGGTCCTTTCGGATAAGGCAGATTCTGTATACGTTTTTATTACTACCGATAATACCCTTATGGCAGGGTCCAACGGGATATTGACCGGTGTTGTTTCGTTACCGGGGAATAAGGTCAGGTACGAGTGGAAAACATACCATCCCATTGCCTATTACCTGATCTCCATGACCATTGCCGATTACCAGGATTACAGCCTTTATGCACATCCCGAAGGATTTCCCGATTCGATACTGATCCAGAACTACATTTACGATCATCCGGATTATCTCACTCAGAACAGGCCATTGATTGATAATACGAAAGAACTGGTTGAACTGTTTTCCAGCCTGTATGTTCTTTATCCATTCTATGATGAGAAATATGGTCACTGTCTGGCACCGATGGGAGGTGGTATGGAACATCAGACCATGACCACCTTATCGGATTTCCGGTTTTTTCTGGTAGCGCATGAACTGGGGCACAGTTGGTTTGGTGATTATGTTACCTG
>CAYZVJ010000100.1:0-10637 GCA_964481765.1 uncultured Rikenellaceae bacterium
AGGTCAGTTGTTCTATCCACAAACTTCAGGTTAGCTCGTCCGTATTCCCTTGTATCTGAAGGCAGAACCTCACCACCAAATGATTGTGCCAGCAACTGTGCACCGTAACAGATCCCCAGTAAAGGGCGACTGCCCTTCAGGGTTGTCAGATCAAGTGAAGGTGCCTCGGGATCTCTGACTGAAAAGGGACTCCCGGATAATATTATTCCTTTAACCGACTGGTCGAAAGCAGGAAAGAGGTTAAAAGGATGAATTTCACAATACACATTCATTTCCCTTATGCGCCTTGCGATCAGCTGGGTATACTGGGATCCAAAATCCAGAATCAGAATTTTCTCTTGCACAGAATAACTTTTTATTAATGCATTAACTCAAGATGCAAATAAAACAATTTGGCCTGTTTTTCAAAACGGTAATAAAACGCCGGAAAAAATTTGTTCAAAGATAGCATCTTTTCCATTTCACAAACCTGTTGCGATGTATTCCATACAGATAGCCTGGTTAAGGGGATTACAGGTGAAAAGAGGCACCATCTTCAGCGAGGAATGTATTTTCAAACACCATTCTGGCCTCCTGGAGCAACGGATTTAAATCCTTATACCTTGCCGAGAAGTGTCCCAGGATCAGTTTGCCGGCACCTGCCTGCTTTGCCAGCATGGCTGCCTGGTAACCCGTGCTGTGGAAATTATCCCGAGCCTGTTCAACCATGTCATGCATGAATGTTGCTTCATGATACAGCAGATCAACGCCTTTGATTTTGGTTAAAATACCTTTGGTATATAATGTATCGCTACAGTAGGCAAATGATCTTGGTGGGTCGGGTAGAATGGTTACCTGGTCATTGGGTATAACCTCACCCGATTCCAGGGTTAAATCCGCTCCTTCCTTCAGCTCCTGCATTTTTCTGATGGGGATCTTATATTTCTCAATCATCTCCTTCCGGATATTTTTTAACCGTAGCTTTTCCTTAAACAGGAAGCCACATGTTGGCACCCTGTGTTTCAGTGGGATGGTCTCTACAAAAAGAATTTTATCCTCGTATATTCTTTCTGAGGATGTACAATTCAGGGGAATGAACTGGAGTGTAAACGGGAGGGTTATATCAAATGCTTTCAGGTGACTATTCACTATTTGTTCCAACTGAGGTGGGGCATAAATGGTCAGTTTGGTTTTTCTGTCAAGTAAAACAAGGGTAGAAATAAGCCCGAATAATCCCAGGGTATGGTCACCATGAAGGTGGCTGATAAAAATATGGTTGATTTTCCCGAATTTGATTTTGAACTTGCGCATTTGCATCTGTGTTCCCTCACCACAATCAATTAAAAAAAAACGCTCATGTACATTCAGTACATGAGCGGATGGAAATCTTGTGGATGTTGGTAAAGCTGAACTACTACCTAATATAGTTAAGGAGAATGTCACCTTACCTACTGCGCTTCTTCATTAATTAGTTCGACAGCACCATCTAATGTTTCCGTAATACTGAGTACCGTATCCAGCTGGGAAATGGTAATTAATCTCTCGACTGCTTCGGTTAATCCCGTCAGAACAAATGTCCCATTTGCATTCTTACAGAGGCGATTAGCAACCAGAATTGCGCTAAGTCCCGAGGAATCGCAATAGCGACAATTACTCAAATCGAGAATGATATTTTTTTCGCCATTCCCTGAGATTAAGACCAGTTCTGATTTCAGGTTAGGAGCAATATGAGTATCCAGTTTTTCCTCCAACACCTGAATCAAGGTAAAGTTGTCTTTCTTTTCGATATTGAATTCCATGGCAAAAGAATTTAAAACTTAAATATAGTTATTTTTTCTTTTTCTCAGCAGCTTTATTTTCTTTTTCTTCCATTTCACTTTTCAGCGCAGCCAGGTTTGAAATATCACCAAGTGTTGTTTTTTCGATTCCACTTTTGGGTTTCCTGGCAGTTTTTTTGGTTTCATCCTTTTGCACCTGTTTATCCGTCCTTGTTTTACCGCGCTCCTCGTCTTCAAAAATTCGGCTGTGAGACAGGATAATCCGTTTTGCCGATTTAGAAAATTCAATCACTTTAAACGAAAGTTTTTCATCGATTTTAGCAGATGATCCATCTTTTTTGACCAGGTGTTTTGGTGTAACGAACCCTTCGACGCCATAGGGAAGTGCAACAAGTGCCCCTTTGTCAAACACTTCCACAATGGTTCCTTCATGAATCGAATCGACGGTAAAAACGGTTTCAAAGACATCCCATGGATTCTCTTCCAGCTGTTTATGTCCGAGGCTCAACCTTCTGTTCTCCTTATCAATTTCCAGAACCACCACCTCAATATCAGCATCGATGGAGGTAAATTCTGCCGGGTGTTTCACTTTCTTTGTCCAGGACAGGTCCGAAATATGGATCAATCCGTCCACCCCCTCTTCAATTTCAACAAATACCCCGAAGTTTGTAAAGTTTCTCACCCTGGCAGTATGCTTTGAACCCACACTGTACTTCTCATCAATCTTTTCCCATGGATCCTCTTTCAGCTGTTTTATACCAAGAGACATTTTTCTTTCTTCCCTGTCCAGAGTAAGAATCTGAGCTTCAATTTCATCTCCAACCTTTAGGAACTCCTGTGCACTCCGGAGGTGCTGTGACCATGACATTTCAGAGACATGGATCAATCCTTCCACACCGGGAGCGATCTCAACAAATGCTCCGTAGTCGGCCATTACAACAACTTTTCCTTTCACTCTATCTCCTATCTTGAGTTCCGGATCGAGCGAATCCCATGGATGGGGAGTCAGTTGCTTCAAGCCAAGAGCAATTCTTTTTTTATCATCATCGAAATCGAGAATAACGACATTCAGTTTTTGATCAAGCTCCACGATCTCTTCCGGATGATTTACACGTCCCCATGAAAGGTCAGTTATATGAATCAATCCGTCAACGCCCCCAAGATCAATAAACACTCCATAGGATGTAATATTCTTAACTGTTCCTTCCAGAACCTGACCTTTTTCAAGTTTGGCAATGATTTCTTTTTTCTGCTGCTCCAGTTCTGCTTCAATCAATGCCTTGTGTGACACTACCACATTCTTAAATTCATGATTTATCTTAACCACTTTAAACTCCATGGTTTTGTCAACGAAAACGTCGTAGTCGCGTATCGGTTTGACATCGATCTGTGAACCCGGAAGGAATGCTTCGATGCCAAAAACATCAACGATCATTCCACCCTTTGTTCTGCATTTTATGTATCCTGTAATGATTTCATCATTCTCAAGGGCTGCATTAACACGCTCCCAGGAGCGGAGTGCTCTTGCTTTTTTATGGGATAAAACGAGTTGTCCTTTTTTATCTTCCTGGCTCTCAACGTAAACTTCAACTTCATCGCCAATTTTGAGATCGGGATTGTACCGGAATTCATTCAGACTCACCACACCTTCCGATTTATACCCGATATTGATAACCACTTCGCGCTTGCTCATGGAAATCACTTTCCCCTGCACTACTTCATTTACCGAGACGGTGGACAACGTTTCATCGTACATTGCCTCATATTCAGCTCTTCTCTCGGCACTGTATTCATCTTCATCAGCCGTGAACTTCTCCCAATCAAACTCCTCGGCAGGAGCTTCTTTTGTCTCTTTCTCTCCTTCTTTTTTGACTTTTTTATCGCCGGTTTCTGATTTGGCTTTTGCAGTTGTTCTGGATTTCTTTTCCTCTTTCTTTTCTGTGCTTTTAGTCCCTGTTTTTTTGGTATCTGACTTGGTGGTTTCGGATTTTACCTCAGGTTTTTCTGGTGTTTCCTTTTTCTCATCAGGTCCATCGGGATCTCCTTTTTTGTCCTGAACATCATCCAGGATTGGTTTCTCTTCTTTTTTCGTCATTTAATAATTAATAGTTAATAAGTTAGACATTATCAAAAATTATAATTCGAGGTGCAAAATTAAGATTTTATTCCATACATTCACGGAATCTCCGGAAAAAAATAATTTTTTCTATATCAATTCATTTACGCTATCTTTATTGGCAAAATAATGTAACGCTCGGTTTTTCTGGTGCCATTATACCAGTGATTTCATACAAATTCATAAGAGAAATATGAAAATCTCAATCGTTGGAATCGGTTACGTTGGCTTAGTCACCGGTACTTGTTTTGCTGAAACAGGAATTGATGTTACCTGTATTGATATTGATAAGCATAAAATTGACAAATTAAACAGGGGAATCATTCCCATCTTTGAGCCAGGTCTTGAACAGATGATCAGGAAAAACAGGGATAAAGAACGGATTGTATTCACAACAGAGTTAAGAGAAGGTCTAAGTGGCTGTGAAGTATTGTTTATTGCGGTTGGAACTCCACCGGACGAAAACGGATCTGCTGATCTTAACCATGTTCTTGATGTTGCTGCAAAAGTTGGGCAACTCATGGATCACTACCTGGTAATTGCAACAAAAAGTACTGTGCCGGTAGGTACTGCCAAAAAGATTAATGAGGTTGTCGGCCAGCAATTGAAGAAACGAAATAAAAAAATACCTTTCGATATTGTTTCCAACCCTGAATTTCTGAAAGAGGGGAATGCCATAAACGATTTCCTGAAACCTGACAGGATCATCATCGGTCTCGATTCGGATAAAGCCGAAGGGATTATGAAGAAGCTCTACAAGCCTTTTCTCCTGAATAACCACCCGATCTTCATCATGGATATCCCATCGGCAGAATTGACAAAATACGCTGCCAATGCGATGCTGGCTACCAAAATCAGCTTCATGAACGATCTTGCAAATCTTTGTGACCTTCTGGGAGCAGATATCAACATGGTGAGAAGAGGGATCGGAAGCGATTCAAGAATTGGAAACAAATTTATATATCCAGGTGTGGGGTATGGAGGGTCCTGCTTCCCGAAAGATGTTAAAGCGTTAATCAAAACAGGAGACGACTACCACTATTCGCTGGAAATCATGAAAGCAGTTGAAGGGGTCAATACCCGGCAAAAATCGGTGCTGGTTGAAAAGATACTTTCACACTTCGGAGAGGAGCTCCGTAATAAACATTTTGGTGTCTGGGGGTTATCATTCAAACCGCATACGGATGACATGAGAGAGGCTCCGTCGCTGGAAATCGTTAATAAACTACTGGACGCAGGAGCTTCAATCAAAGCCTATGATCCTGTAGCCATGCAGGAAGCAAAAAAAAGATTTGGATCTTCCATTGAGTATGTTAACGAACCTTACGAAGCCCTGGTGGATGCCGATGGTCTGATCCTGATTACCGAATGGCCCGAATTCAGGATGCCCAATTTTAAGGTTGTTGGTAAACTATTGAAAGAAAAAGTAGTATTCGATGGCAGGAACATTTATGATCCCGTTGAACTTCGTGATCTGGGTTTTACCTATTATGGTATCGGGCGTTCCTGATCCTGGTTAACAGCTATTTATCTGATAATTTTATATAGCTTTATTTCTGTTTGATTGATTACCGCATGAAAAGAATTTTAGTTACCGGAGGAGCAGGATTTATCGGGTCACACCTTTGTGAACGATTACTCAATGACGGTCACGAGGTGATCTCCCTCGATAACTATTTCACAGGATCCCGGTCCAATGTGCTTCACCTCATCAATCATCCCTATTTTGAACTTATCCGGCATGATGTAACGGTTCCGTTTTACGCGGAAGTGGACGAGATCTATAATCTGGCCTGTCCCGCCTCTCCCCTCCACTACCAGATCAACCCAATAAAAACAATCAAGACTTCCGTCGTGGGAGCCATTAACATGCTCGGCCTGGCAAGGCGAATAAAAGCTAAAATTCTTCAGGCATCAACCAGTGAGGTATACGGAGACCCGGAGATTCATCCCCAGCCAGAAACATACTGGGGTAATGTCAATCCAATTGGTGCACGCTCCTGCTATGACGAAGGGAAACGGTGCGCAGAAACCATTTTTGTAAATTACCACACACAGAATAACATAGACATACGCATAGCCAGGATATTCAACACCTATGGTCCAAGAATGGATCCCAATGACGGTCGGGTGATCTCTAATTTTATCGTTCAGGCGCTGAAGGGTAAAGAAATATCCATATTTGGTGATGGTAGCCAGACCAGGAGTTTTCAGTACGTAGACGATCTGATAGATGGAGTGATCCGGCTAATGAATGCATCCGATGATCTGACCGGACCAGTAAACCTGGGAAATCCGCAGGAAATAAGCATCCTGGACCTGGCAAACCTGATCCTGAGTTTGACCCGGTCGAAATCGAGTATCGCATTTCATCCCCTCCCCGAAGATGATCCTATGCAACGAAAGCCGGATATAAACCTTGCCCGACAGAAATTGGACTGGACTCCAAAGGTAGGCCTGGAAGAAGGATTAAACGCTACCATTGATTATTTTAAAAAAATACTGAAAATATGAGAGGAATTATTTTAGCCGGAGGTGCAGGTACCCGTTTGTATCCGATAACAAAAAGCATATCAAAACAGATCATCCCGGTTTATGATAAACCGATGATTTATTACCCGTTATCGGTCTTAATGCTTGCTGGAATAAGGGAAATATTGATCATCTCCACACCGCAGGATATTCGCCTCTATGAAGATCTGTTTGGCACGGGTAATCAGATTGGTTTAACCATCGAATATGCCGTTCAACCCGCTCCGGAAGGACTGGCACAGGCTTTTCTTATCGGAGAAAATTTCATCGGGAACGAAAATGTCTGTCTGATCCTGGGAGATAATATCTTTTACGGGCACGGATTTGGAAACATACTTCTTGAAACGGCAGAATTGAAAGACGGTGCCGTTGTGTTTGGATATTATGTAAATGACCCCCAACGGTATGGAGTGGTTGAGTTCAACGAAGCAGGGAAAGCGATCACTATTGAGGAAAAACCGGTAAAGCCAAAATCCAATTACGCCGTTACCGGATTATATTTCTACAGCAACGATGTGGTTGAAAAAGCAAAATCGCTAACCCCCTCTGCCCGTGGCGAACTGGAAATAACCGATCTTAACAAAATCTATCTTGAAGAAGGAAAGCTTCAGGTCAGGATCATGGGACGGGGGATGGCATGGCTCGATACCGGAACCTACGAAAGCCTTCTCCAGGCATCGAATTTCATCGCTACCCTCGAACAAAGGCAGGGACTTAAAGCCTCCTGTATCGAAGAAATAGCTTATAAAAGAGGCTATATCAGTGAAAAACAATTGCTGAAACTGGCAGAACCATTCAAGAATAGTCTTTACGGAAAATACCTGCAAAAGCTTGCCAGAGAAAATATCAAAACCTGGGATAAGAAAGATTAAGATGAAAATCATCGAAACCGATATACCGCAACTGCTCGTCCTGGAGCCAAACGTATTTGAAGACGAAAGAGGCTACTTCTTTGAAAGTTTTAACAGGAATGAGTTTCAGGGTCAGAACCTGGATCTCCTGTTCGTCCAGGATAACGAATCCAGATCCTGTAAAGGAGTGCTCAGGGGGCTGCATTATCAGCTTGCTCCCTTCGCCCAGGCAAAACTCATCCGGGTTGTGGAAGGAGAGATCATGGATGTGGCCGTAGATCTTCGAAAAAACGCTCCTTCTTTCGGGAAATGGCTGGGTATGCTCCTGAGTGGAAAAAATAAAAAGCAACTCCTGGTACCCCCCGGTTTCGCCCATGGATTCGCCGTATTGAGTGAGTATGCCGTTGTGTTATATAAATGCGATACCTACTATAATCCGGAAGTTGAACGGGGAATTATTTACAATGATCCCTTTCTGAATATCGACTGGGGATTGGATACATCCATGGCAATCATTTCAGCAAAAGACCGGGCTCATCCGACCTTTGCCAAAGCAGAAATGAATTTTACTTATGGAGAAAAATAAAATAGATCCTCTATAAAACCCTATTCTACTTATGTTAACAGTTCTGGTTACCGGTTCATATGGTCAATTGGGAAGTGAAATCAAAGATATCGCACACCATTTTCCAGGTTTTGCCTTCCTTTTTCATGATGTCGACACCCTTGATATTACCGATTTCAAGACACTATCCATCTTTTTTCAGGAGCATCCGATCCACTATGTAATAAATTGTGCAAGCTACACTCAGGTAGACCGTGCTGAAGGGGATTCTGAATCCGCATACCTTATTAACGCTACAGGACCCGAATACCTGGCTAAGCTGTCAGATAGCCATGCCTCACGACTGATCCATATCTCAACAGATTATGTTTTTGATGGTATGAAAGGCAGTCCCTACCAGGAAGAGGATGTGCCAAATCCTTTATCAGTATACGGGAAATCAAAACTTGCCGGAGAAAATCATGTACTGCAATATGCCAATAACATGGTCATCCGAACATCCTGGCTCTACTCCTCCTATGGTAACAATTTTGTAAAAAAGATTAACGCACTCAGCCATAAGAAGAAATCCATCAGCGTTGTAACCGATCAGGTGGGATCACCGACCTATGCACACGACCTTGCCCATTCAATTCTTACCATTATTTCAGCCATTTCTGCCGGTACCTGTTCCTGGCAACCGGGAATGTACCACTACTCGAATGAAGGATCATGCAGCTGGCATGAACTGGCTCTGACAATTGTCAAGAAAAACCACAGCAGATGTGAGGTTGTTCCAATCAAAACCGATGAATATCCACTACCTGCACCACGTCCGGCTTACAGCATTTTGAACAAAGAGAAAATAAAATCACGATACAAGATCAGAATACCCGAATGGCAGGAAAGTTTGTCTGTCTGTATGCAAAAAATTCAACAAAAATAACCACTCAATGAAACAGAATAATCTGAAAGAAACTGTACAGGAGAGAGCCCGGACCTGGCTCTCCGAAAGTTACGATGAAGAGACAAGAAAACAGGTGAAATACATGCTTGAAGAGGATGAAACCGAATTGATCGAGGCATTCTATAAAAACCTTGAATTTGGAACGGGAGGATTACGCGGAATAATGGGAGCCGGCACAAACCGGATGAACATATATACCGTCGGAATGGCTACACAAGGATTGTGTAACTACCTCATGGCACAGTTCAGCAAACTCAATCAGATAAAGGTAGCCATAGCCCATGACTCAAGGAACAATAGCCGTCTCTTTTCAGAAACAGCTGCCGGTATATTTTCAGCCAATGGGATGAAAGTTTTCCTGTTTGAATCCCTTCGCCCTACACCGGAACTCTCTTTTGCAATCCGGCATTTTCACTGCCAGAGCGGGATCGTAATTACCGCTTCACACAATCCGAAAGAATACAATGGGTTCAAAGCCTACTGGGACGACGGAGGGCAAATTATTAGTCCACACGACAAAAATATCATAGACGAAGTTCAGAAAATTAAGTCCATTGACGAGGTGAAATTCGATGGCCCGAAAAAAAACATTGAAATTATTGGTGAAGCGTTTGATATACTATACCTTAATAAAGTAAAGACCCTTTCTCTCTCGCCGGAGATCATTGAAAAAAACAGCGACCTGAAGATCGTCTACACACCAATCCATGGAACAGGAGTGAAACTGGTCCCCGCATCGCTGAATGAATTCGGATTCAAAAACATTTATCATGTTCCCGAACAGGATATTCCGGACGGGAACTTCCCCACCGTAAAATCACCAAATCCGGAAGAACCGGCGGCACTTTTCATGGCAATCGAAAAAGCAAAAAGTGTGAATGCAGACCTGGTCATGGGAACGGATCCCGATGCTGACCGGGTTGGAATTGCCGTAAGAAAACCGGATGGAGAATTCATCCTCCTGAATGGAAACCAGACGGCAACCTTGCTGATCCATTACCTGTTATCGCAATGGTCGGCAAAAGGAAAACTAACCGGTAGAGAATATATCGTCAAAACCATTGTTACAACCGATCTTCTGGTCGAAATTGCCGATGACTTCAAGGTAGATCATTATAATGTATTAACCGGATTCAAATACATTGCAGATCTTATCAAAAAACACGAAGGGAAAAAGGTCTTTATTGCCGGGGGTGAAGAGAGCTATGGTTACATGGTCGGAGAATTCGTCCGTGATAAGGATGCGGTAATATCCTGTTCCATGATTGCTGAAGTCGCAGCATGGGCAGCTGACCAGGGAAAGTCACTCTATGAATTGCTTCTGGATATTTACGTGAAATACCGGCTCTATAAAGAACAATTGATAAACATTGTAAAGACAGGGAAAGCCGGAGCCGAGGAGATCAGGAACATCATGGACAACTTCAGAAATAACCCCCCGGAAACCATTAACGATTCACCCGTTATGCTTATCCACGATTACCTGAAACAACAAACGTATGATCTCATTTCCCACCTCCGGTATGAGATCACACTTCCAAAATCCAATGTCCTGCAGTTTATCCTGGAGGATGGGGCAAAAATCTCGATGCGACCTTCCGGTACTGAGCCGAAAATTAAGTTCTACTTCAGCGTGAAGGAGAAACTGAACGACAGGGCCGACTTCGAAAAGGTGGATGCAATGCTCGAAAAAAGGATTGATGGGATTATAAAGTCGTTGGGGATTGGGTGATTTTAAAGGAAGTTAAATGTTAAATGTTAATGGTTAATTGTCAAAAAACAACGAATGATCCAGTTTTTTTATAAGATTCAATTAACCATTAGAAACTAATCACATGATTTCTTATCGAAAAGAACTCTGGTTTGAAAC
>CAYZVJ010000101.1:0-2084 GCA_964481765.1 uncultured Rikenellaceae bacterium
GGATAATAAATCTTTGCCGTTATGCAACTGGTTTATCAAATCCTGATGATTCTTGCTGCCTATCTGCTTGGGGCTATTCCTACATCAATCTGGATAGGAAAGCGCTTTTTCAACATTGATATCCGTGAACATGGCAGTGGAAACGCCGGAGCGACCAATACCATCCGGGTACTTGGCTGGAAACCCGGAATTCCCGTTCTGCTGTTCGATATTTTTAAGGGATGGCTCGCTGTTAATCTCATCTATTTATCCCGGTTCTACCCGCCGGAAACCGCCGCTTTTTTAAATTTCCAGATTTTCCTTGGAGTGGCTGCCACGCTTGGGCATATCTTTCCTGTTTATGCCCAATTCAAGGGTGGTAAAGGGGTATCAACACTGGTTGGTGTCGTGATTGCGATTGATCCATTGTCAACCCTTATTTGCTTTTGTATTTTTGTCCTGATTCTGGTGATCACAAAATATGTATCCCTCAGCTCATTGATTGCGGGAATATCATTCCCCATTTTAGTAATTGTTGTTTTCAGGACATCCATGACATCATTGATCATTTTTTCGGTGTCCGTTGCCATATTGCTTATCATTACACACAAAAAAAACATCATAAGGCTTGTGAAGGGGGAAGAATCGAAAGCAGACTTTCTCAGGATCCGAAGGAAAAAGCAGGATAGTGAAAAGGATTAGGTATACAGCTATTGCGAGATTCAGGGAACCGGGATCTATATCTCTTTCTTGAGAAATTCACGGAACTCAGCAGAAGTCAGTCCTGTAGTGATCTCTCCCGTTTTACACACAGAAATTTCTCCGGTCTCTTCAGATACCACGATCACCAGAGCATCCGTTTTCTCTGTCATACCCAGAGCCGCACGATGCCTTGTTCCAAAGTTTGCCGGGAGGTAAATGTTTTCAGAAATCGGGAGTACACATCGTGCAGCATGGATTTTTTCTCCGATAATGATTACGGCGCCATCATGCAGGGGGTTGTTTCCAAAAAAAATCGATTCAAGAAGTCTGCTTGATGTTTCGGCATTGAGAATATCTCCTCCTTCTGTTATGGTCGATAATTCTGATTTCCGGGCAATAACGATCAATGCTCCGGTTTTCGATGCACTCATGTTCTCACATGCTGTAACAATGGCTTCAACGTTGACACTGGAGCTGGTTTTCAGGTTCACAGAAAAGAGGCTTTCGAGTGTAAAATTCCTCCTGGAAAGATACCGTGTGCCAATGATCATCAAAAATCTTCTGATCTCCTGTTGAAAAACAATGATCAGGGCGATCACTCCAACACCGATGACCTGACCGAGGATTGAACCGATCAACTCCATGTTTAATGCTTTTACTACCAGCCACAGAAGATAAACGGCAAAAACAGCGATAAAAATATTGATTGCAACGGTTCCCTTGATTAAACGATATACCTGATATAAGAGCACAGCGACCAGCAGTATATCGATGATGTCCAGAATACGCAGGGTAATAAATACAGGAATCATAGCCTGAATCAGTTGATGAACAAATGTAACAAATAATTGATCACTTTTCCCATATCATTTCTGTGATTCCCTCACTTTTTCGACCAGGGCAATAGTCTCCATCGCCTCCTTAACATCGTGCACCCGAAGAATATCAACACCTTTTAACAGAGCAATAGTATGCAGTACAGTAGTTCCATTTAAGGCTTTATCCGGAGTGGTGTCAAAGAATTTATAGATCATTGATTTCCTCGAAAGACCAGCCATTACCGGTAATTCCATCATGTTAAATGAGTCGAGATTTGCCAGTAGCTCATAATTATGGTCGAGGGTTTTTCCAAAACCAAAACCAGGATCCACGATGATATCTGCAACTCCGAGAAGGGTTAATGCCTGAATTTTTTCAGAAAAATAGTGCAGTATCTCCCGTGTAACATTTTCATAGGTGGGATTGTCCTGCATATTCGCAGGAGTTCCTTTCATGTGCATGATAATGTATGGAACCTGAAGTTCTGCAACTGTATCAAACATTTCACCATCCATGCTGCCCGCTGATATATCATTGATCATGTCCACACCATATTCCCTGACCATCTCACGGGCAATACCTGC
>CAYZVJ010000101.1:2184-10477 GCA_964481765.1 uncultured Rikenellaceae bacterium
AGGTCCAATAAACTACCACGGATATTCAGCGTGTGCTTTTTCGAAAAAAATGTATCTTTAAAATCCATTTATACTATTTACTATTCATTACAAAAATAATAAAAGCAAGAGAACTTTTTTGATTATTGACATCGGTAAAGATATATAGATTCCATGAGTTTCATTGTTATCGAAGGCCTGGATGGGGCAGGAAAATCAACCCAGATTAAATTGCTTCAGGATTATCTTGAAACCATAAAAACCGGTTTTAAGCACCTTCATTTCCCGAGGACCGATGCCCCTTACTATGGTGGTTTGATAGCACGCTTTCTCAGGGGGGAATTTGGAGATATCCACTCGGTGAATCCATACCTGGTTGCTCTTATATACGGTGGTGATCGTACTGATGCATCAGCAACCATTACATCCTGGATTGAAGAAGATTACCTGGTGATTGTTGATCGGTATGTCGATTCAAACATTGCGTTTCAATGTGCTAAGCTTGATCAGGCAGAAAGTAAGGAAGAATTGCGTAACTGGATTCTATCCTTTGAATATGAATACAATAGGATCCCTAAACCTGATCTTGTTCTGTTTCTAGACGTCCCATCTCAGTTTACCAGGGAAAAACTTACCAGAATCAGAACCGGGGGAGACAGGGGTTATTTGAACGGAAGGCCGGATATTCATGAAGAGAACCTGCAGTTCCAGGAAAAAGTGAGAGAAGTGTACCTTTCCGAAGCGAAGCGGAATCCACGTTTTCATGTGGTAAACTGTTGCAGTAAAGGATCAACCATTTTGCCACCGAAGGAGATATTTCATGAAATTCTGGCTTTGTTGCAGAAAAAAAACATTGTATAATCACATAAAGGAGTAAATCTGAGGTATGATAGTAGTACGTCTTCTTTGCCGGATCATTGTAGGCATTGTATTTGTTTTTTCCGGTTTTGTAAAAGGAATTGACCCGCTTGGATCCACTTATAAATTTCATGATTACTTTGTTGCTTTCGGGATTGATTTTCTAAATCCCATTGCACTACCCCTGGCAATACTTCTCTCCACAACCGAATTTACCATTGGAATATCCTTGCTTATTGGATACAGGCCTAAACTTGGAGCCTGGGGAGTGCTCATCTTCATGGGTTTCTTTACGCCACTCACACTAATTCTGGCAATAACTAATCCGGTATCAGATTGCGGTTGTTTTGGCGACGCCATCGTACTTACCAACTGGGAAACATTCTTTAAGAACCTGATTCTACTGGTTTTTGTTATGGTGGTCTTCTTTACCAGGAAAATGTATAAACCGGTTTACTCCTCAGGTACTGAATGGGGAATTCTTAGTACGTTCTTCCTGCTATTCACTTTTCTATCGGTGTACTCTTACCGGCATTTGCCCTTTCTGGATTTCAGACCCTACAATATCGGTGCTTATATTCCTGATAAAATGGAAATTCCTGAAGGAGCTGCAGCCGATGAATATGAAACAATCCTTATCTATGAAAAGGATGGCATCCAGAAAGAGTTTACCATGGATAATTTTCCGTGGCAGGATTCTACCTGGACATTCGTGGACCAACAATCCTTTCTTATCAATGAGGGATACACACCACCAATTCATGATTTTGAGATCATCTCACAAGATGGTTACAATATCACGGACGAGCTATTATCAGACCCTGAGAACTCTTTCCTGGTGGTTTCATACAACATGTCAAATGCTAACCGTGAAGGATTGGAAAAAGCAAATGACCTTGCCATTTATTGTGCCGTGAACAATTTCCCGTTTTATCTGCTGACATCAAGCTTAACGTCAGAGGTCAATAACCTGAAGCAGGAATTAAACCTGAATTTTGATGTTTTCAATACCGATGAAACTACATTGAAAACCATCATCCGGTCTAATCCGGGCTTTCTGCTGATTAAGGAGGGTGTCATTCTGGGTAAGTGGCATCATCGGGATTTTCCCGGTCCGGAAAAGTGGAACGATCATTTTCTGGCACAACTTCTTGAAAAATATGCACGCAACCTGGAAAGATCAAGGAGTTATAATTTACTGTTGCTGGCATTCCTCGGAATTGCACTGTTTGAAATCATACGAAGGAACATCCCACGAACAAGAAAAATAAAAACCTGATCTGAATCATAATAACCAACAAACGAATAATTATAAACGTAACCTTTAAACCATGAGAAAAAAAATTGTGGCCGGAAATTGGAAAATGAACAATTCTCTGAAAGAAGGCCTTGAGCTTGCTGGCAGGATAAATGAATTGCTGAAAATGAGGGGTAAGAAAGAAGCTGACGTGATCCTTGCCCCTCCCTTTATCCTTTTATCAGATATCACAAAGATGATTGATCCCCAGCTAATTTCAGTAGCAGCTCAAAACTGTGCCAGTGAAGAAAAGGGAGCATTCACTGGCGAAATTTCTGCCGAAATGGTTGCTTCAACAGGTGCAACTCATGTTATCATCGGTCATTCGGAAAGGAGAAGCTATTTTGGTGAAGATGACAGGATGCTTAACAAAAAGATAAACATTGCCCTGAAAAATAACCTTTATCCAATTTTTTGTTGTGGTGAGATCCTCAACCAACGGGAAAAGGGTATTCATTTTGAGGTGATCCAAAAGCAGCTGGAAAACGGTCTCTTTACGCTGGACAGCTCCGAATTTTCCAGGGTTATCATCGCCTATGAACCGGTTTGGGCTATAGGTACCGGGGTTACTGCCACACCGGAACAGGCACAGGAAATGCATCAGTACATACGTGGCCTGGTCGATAAAAAATATGGAAGCTCCATTTCAGAGGAATTGACGATCCTGTATGGAGGAAGCTGTAAACCATCCAACGCACATGAGTTGTTCCAAAATCCGGACGTTGATGGCGGATTAATAGGCGGAGCTTCTCTTGTGGCCGAAGATTTTGTTTCAATCATTTATTCTTTCTGACAGGCCCTGAACCTGACCTTTCCCAGGAGGTGGTATTTCAACCTAAAAAACCAATGAAATACATTGAGCCGAGGGTACAATTCACAAATGATCCGTTTGATAAAATCTCTGATTGGTTAATATCTGAACAAAATCCTGTTTGGATGGCATGAGTAGTGTTCCTATATTTATAATTTCAAGATCGGAATGATGGCAAGATGTTTATTAACCACACTGATGCTTATCCTGATATCCGGACATTCAGTGATCTATTCCCAGCAACTGAGTTCATTTTCTGAAGATCCGGAAAAATTTATTGAGGAAGTGAACCTTTATATGGGCACAAAACTGAATGAAGAGACGCAACAGGTGCTTAACAACTTCCAGCATTTCTGGCTTTCCGGTGTGTTCTCATTGGAAGAGAAATCACGAATTATTCAGGTCTCGAATGCATTTTTATCGCGCAAAGCCAGGCCTGTACCTCATTTCAGCAATTATTTTTTAGCCCTCTTTCACTTCAAACAGATCAACCACGAGCAGGCAAGTTATGATGCATGGGAATCCGGACTTCTCTCTCTTATCCGGGACCGGAAAGTACAACTCAGAGAAGTTGACCGATTTCTGGAGATCGCAGTCTGGTTATTATCTGAAAAAACACTATATCAATCTGCTTCCGTACGGTGGGTTGCTACTGCCGACGATTTTCGTTTCCATTATGATTCCACCATCTTTGTAACATTTGATAAAACGGATTTGATCTGCTATGCTCAGAGGGACAGTGGCACTCTAACAGAGACCTCCGGAATTTTTAACCCGGTAACGGTGCACTGGGAAGGAAAAGGTGGAAAGGTAAATTGGATCAGGGCGGGTTTTGATGAGGCGAATGTATTTGCTGAACTATTTGATTACAAGATTGATATGACAAAATCACAATACCAGGCTGATTCCGTCTATTTTACTAATTCACATTATTTCACCGAACCCCTCCTGGGTGAACTTGAAAACAAAATTACCAGGGTGACGACTCCCCAGAGAGCAATCTATCCACGATTCAATTCCTATACAAAACGGTTTGTGATCGAAGACATTTACGAAAATGTGGATTTTGAAGGAGGATTGTCAATGCAGGGAGCCAAAATGAATGGATCCGGTAACCAGATGGAAAATGCCTGGCTTAAATTTTACAGGAACGATACCCTCTTTATGAAGGTGGGGTCCCAATTCTTCGTGTTTTTGAGTGACCGGGTATCCAGCATCAATACAGAAATAACGATCTATCTTCAGGATGATTCAATCTATCACCCCAGGATAGCCTTGAGCTACAATGTTGAAGGTCGGGAATTATCGCTTTACCGGACTGACGATGTTATGATGCAAACGCCCTATTATAGCTCCTACCACAACATCGATATGGACTTTGAGCTGCTGGCATGGAAAATTGACGAGCCCACGATCAAATTCACCATGCAAAGAGGGGCAGCCATTGGACAGGCAACCTTTGAATCGAACAATTTTTTTAATGAAAATCATTTTTACAGGATCCAGGCTCTTGATGAAAATCACCCGCTGGTTATCCTGAAGAAATTTGGTGAATATTACTACTCCGACGATTTTCCCGTTGAGGAACTGGCAAAAATCCTGGAAAAACCCACATCCCATGTAATACAGTTGTGTATCCGATTATCAACCGACGGATTTGTCTATTTCGACGAAGAATCCGGCGAAGTGACCTTGAGGGAGAAACTGTTTGATTACCTGGACGCCTTTGCCGGGAATATTGATTATGATGTCATCGATTTTGTTTCAAATACCACTGCTCCGCTTGAAAATGCTTCACTCGATCTGCGGACCATGGAACTGACCATTAATGGGGTGCCGGAAATCCACATCAGCGACTCCCAGAATGTAGCAATTTACCCCAGGGGTGAAAAAATTATCCTGAAGAAAAACAGGAATTTCAATTTTGACGGGAAGATCCAGGCCGGATTATTTACTTTTTTCGGGGAGGATTTTGCTTTTGACTATGATACCTTCAAGATCAACCTCAATAACATCGATTCCTTAAGCATAGCCATACAGGGAGAAGAGTATGACCGGTATGGCAATCCCTATATTTCAGATATCGAGAATATCATTGAACTAGTGACAGGGGATCTCCTGATTGACGATCCACAAAACAAATCAGGACTGACCAGTTTCCCCGAATATCCTATATTCCAGAGCAAAGAAAACTCTTACGTATATTACGAGAATGCATCCAACCTGGATAGTATCTATCCCCGTGAGAGTTTCTATTTCGAACTGGAACCTTATACCGTTTACAGTCTTGACAAATTTTCGAAAGAGGATGTTGCCTTCGAAGGTCGATTCACAAGCGGGAGTGTCTTTCCGACCATAACCCAGACCCTCACGGTACAGGAGGACAATTCGCTTGGGTTTAAGATGGTCGTTCCGGAAGAAGGAATTCCAGTCTACGGTGGGAAGGGCATGTTCTACGATAATATAAACATGAGCAACAAAGGTTTGAAGGGAAAAGGGAAACTTACCTATCTCAATTCCGCTACACTATCGGAAAATTTTATGTTCTATCCCGATTCCATGCATGCAACAGCCACTGAATTCCAGGTCACCGAATCAGGAACCAGTGATCTGTTTCCCATGGTCCTGGCTGATAATGTGAGCGTGAAGTGGTATCCAAATGACGATGAGTGGTTTGCTGAAAAGATCGATAAAAACATCACCATGTTTAACGAAGGTACCCGCCTTGATGGCTCCATCCGGATGAGTCCATCCGGGTTGACAGGTTCCGGGACGATGATTATGCCGGATGCAAACCTGACTGCAGAAAATTTCAATTACGGTAAGAATACCATTGATACCGATACGGCTGATTTCTTCCTGAAATCAATTCGTACCGATGGTTACTCCTTCATTGCCGAAAACGTAAGTTCCCAGATAGATTTCCAGAAGAGTAAGGGACTATTCTCATCCAATGAGGATTCAGCTCTTGTAAAATTCCCCGAAAATGAATACGTAAGCACCCTGAGTTATTTTAACTGGAATATGGAAGTGAAAGAGGTGGCACTGGGAACAAAAGAGAAACATCCCAGGGAAATGATACCCGAAGAGGACTCCCTCCGGCTGATGGATGCCAGACTTGAACAGCCAACCTTTGTGTCCATCAATCCCAGACAGGATTCCCTGGGATTTGTTACCGATTCAGCTGTTTTTAACCTGAGAGAAAATCTCATCACGGCATATAATGTGAATTTCATCGAAGTGGCTGATGCACTCGTTTTTCCATATGAAGGAAAAGTGAATATTGAAAACCGGGCACAGATAAGAACCCTTGAGAATGCAATTATCATGGCAAATCAGAAACACAGGATTCATTCGGCCAATGTCAATATTCTGAACAAAAACGATTATACTGCCTCGGGGAAGTATAACTACGTCGATGAAAACGAGACCGTACAAATAATAGAATTCGATAACATCCGGGTAAATGAATCGGGATATACGACTGCCCAGGGCAGTATCATCGAATCGGAGAATTTTACCCTGAACCCGGCTTTTGAATACATTGGTGATGTTAGCCTCGATGCCGAAAACAAATTCCTAACCTTTACGGGTGGTGCACGGGTTGTACATGGCTGTGAAAACCTGGAACGAAGGCACATAAAATTCACAGCAGAAATTGACCCCGAAAACGTCATGATTCCGGTTCCTACAGAGCCCAGAGACATAAACAATAATCGCATATTCAACGGCCACTTCATCAGTAACGACTCCACGCACATCTATTCTGCACTACTCTCAAGACGAAAGACTTACAGTGATAATCCCATATCAACCGCCGAAGGTTTTATCTTTTTCGATCAGGGTTCAGGCAACTATAAAATTGGTAGCCGTGAGAAGCTGGCTGATGAAAACAACACCGGAAATTTCATTGTATTCAACACGAACTCTTGTGAATTATATGGAGAGGGAAAACTGAATCTTGCTGTTGACTATGGTCAACTCTCGATGACCACTGTGGGTAACATCACCCAAAACCTTGTATCCAATGTATCCCGGATGGAGTTGATCATAGGGCTCAATTTCTTTTTCCTCCCGGAGGCATTTGATATGATGGTAAATGAAATTGACGCAATGCCAACTCTTGAAGGAGCTGACCTTGGGACATCCAGCTATAGAAAAGGAATAGAAGAGATCATCGGGAAGGAGAAAGCGAGAGCCCTCAGGGAAGAGACTAATCTCTATGGCAGGGTCAGCCAACTGCCACCTGAATTGCAATTCAATATTCTGCTGACCCACGTTAACCTGGTATGGAATGACGCTACCAGTTCCTACCGCTCTGTCGGTAAGATAGGCATAGGGAACATCCTGAATACCCAGTTGAATGTCATGGTGGATGGGCACCTGGAAATACAGAAAAAACGAAGCGGAGACCTGTTTGATGTCTACCTGGAAATGGATGATAACACCTGGTATTACTTCAGCTACTCCAGAGGTGTGCTGCAAAGCAGCTCATCAAACAAAGAGTATAACGCCCTGTTGACCAGCTTGAATGAAAGCCAGCGACGCTTAAAGGTGAGAAGCGGGGAGACATCCTATATCTATATGGTTGCTGTAGCCCAGAAACTCAATTCATTCCTCAGTCGATTCAGAAACCGGGATCCCGGAGAAGAAGGGGAAATGGAGAGATGAAGAAAGTTATTCGTGATAAGTTATATGTTATAAGATGGACAAAACTTATCAACTTATTAACTGAATCACTTACCCCCTCTCCTTCTCAAATACCTCCAGATCTTTGATCTCCGTTCCGTCGATCACAAAGCGCACTGCCGTGATCTTTTTGTGCAGTCCCGATTTACCTGCTGCCCCGGGATTAATATGCAAAAGCTTACGCTTTTTATCATACATTACCTTAAGGATGTGGGAATGTCCTGAAATAAAAAGCATGGGTGGGTCTTTTCGAATGGCATCACGTATGGATTGGTCGTACTTCTCCGGGTATCCCCCAATATGGGAAATCAAGACATCAACGTTTTCGCAAAAGAAACGAAGGTGTTCCGGGAATCTTCTTCTGATCGCCGTTCCATCAATGTTACCGTAAACTGCCCGGAAGATTTTCCGTGCTTCGAACCTGTCACATATTTCCAGATTCCCGATATCACCCGCGTGCCATACTTCATCACAGTCAGAGAAAAATTCCTCCAGGGAAGGGTCAAGATACCCATGTGTATCCGATAAAAGACCGATCTTCTTCACTGTTTAACGATTATAAAAATAAAACCGAACCTGGAAAGAAATTATGGAAAAGTCCTATTTTTGTTTAACATCTCCAACAAATATACAATGCATATTTTTTATTCTCCCGGTAT
>CAYZVJ010000102.1:0-4228 GCA_964481765.1 uncultured Rikenellaceae bacterium
TTGCCTCCTGCCAGAATAATTCCCGTTACCTGTTGCGGATCCATCACATGGAAATGATAGGTTACAAAATAGCAAAAAAAATCCCTGTAAAAATACAGGGATTAAGCGATTGAAAAAATAATTGCTTCGTTTAGGTAAAAATTATCTGTGTGTTTTCACCACCAGCCATGGCATAAAAATCACCGACCGTAATGATATCCATAACGTGTTCCGAAAGATCTTCTTTCTTTAATTTAAACATATCTGAAGCCAGTTTACAGGCATAGATCTCTCCACCGCCTGCTGTGATCATATCGAGGAATTCATCAACGGGGGGTATATCCAGATTTTCCATCTGCTTTTTCATCATGGCGGATACACCGGCCTCCACTCCGGGAATAATACCCAGGAGCGTAGGAAAGGGGATTCCTCCAGGCATCCTCAGTGCAGGATTTCCAACCACACCGGTATGTAACTTCTTCATTTGCTTTTTTGTAATAGCATCCAATCCGAAAAAGGTAAAAAACACCTTGGCCTCAATACCCTCCATAACGGCGCCATTCGCCATTACCAGGGTTGCATATACATCTTCAATGCTTCCTTTTGCACAGATGATGCATACTTTCTTTAATGGTCTATCTTCTTTTTGACTCATTTTCTTCTGGGTTAACGGATTAAACACAACTGGCCGGTTTCGGAATTCCGGCTATCTTCGATGATTTTTTTAACGGTCCTCCGGGAAACAGATCGTATAACCCTTTAATGTCTATGATACCGGATTTCCCTACTTTACGAATGGTTAACTGGGCACCCGTCTGGTATTCTTTTCTCAGGAATTCCAGTACTTCGAAGTGCTTATCAGTCAATTCAATGTTTTCTTCTTTTGCAAGCTCACCTGCAATTTCTCTTGTCCACTGTGAAGGATCGGTTAAATAGCCCTCCTCATTCACATCGACAGAGCTTCCAGCAATATTTTTTGTTGCCATAATGATACGTTTTAATGAATTAGAATTTGTAATTAATTGACGTTTTGTTCTCTTGATAAATTTTTTAAAAAGGTCATGATGAAACCAATCCCCCGCCTCATCTCCGGCGACCTCATTTCCCGGAGGGCTCTAAACAGGGAGTATTCTTCAATATCTTCCGTGCCAAGGTTTTTATAAATGTTCACAGCATTGTTCATCGCTTTCAGCATTTCCGGTTGCGTCAGGTTTTTAACCGTATCGAGTATGGTGACAATATTATTTGCCAGTAGCCGCACATCCTCTTCAGAGTAATTGACGATAATGTTATCCATGACCCGGTATAATTCCCTGAAAAATTCAAAATAGCCCTTCTGCTCAAACTCATGCAATTTCTTGATCAGATCAATGATCACCTCTCTTGCCACGGGTCCCGCGTCCATAATAAAATCAGTGGCACTTTCGAACATTTCAAGAACACGGGTAAAGTTTCCTGTATTCTTGATCAGTTTAAAGGCTAAAACCTTCATCTCTTCAACATCCAGTTCTATGCCTTGATTATCGAGCTCATAGACGGCAGTGTCAAAAAGGTCTTTACCAATAATGGAAACATCTGTTACAAGGTCGTCCATCCGTTCACTTTTCAACCGTTGTTCATTAACATAATGCAGAACCAGATCAAGTTTCTGATTGATCTCATCAATTTGTAGCTGTGTCTTTTTATCTGCCATGGACGTAGGGATTTTACCTATAGTTTTTTACCTGCCATTGACATTTCCGATTCAATGGGCATCTCTTTTCCACGTAACAAAATGTGCCAGTATATCCACCGGAACAACACCTTCCCGTAATGATTCATTTTGGTGTTTTGCAGCAGGCCAAAAGGACCGATCCCGGGAAGCGGGAATGTTCCTGGTAATGGCTCCGTATCGTAGTTGAAATCAATGATTGATCCTTTCCCGAAACCGGTTTCAATGTAACAGTTGGAGTGCCCGTCAAACTTTGCCAGCAAGGGTCTTCCTTCTATGGCACTCAGCAGGTTCTCAAACAACACATCGGCAGCAAAATGGACCACAGACCCTGCTTTCGATGTGGGAATGTTTGCAGCATCACCCAGGACGAAAACATTTTCAAATTTCTCCGATTGCAGGGTATATTTGTCCGTGGGAACAAAGTTTAAATCATCTCCTATTCCACTTCTTTCAATCATATCACTGCCCATATTAACCGGGACAATAGTAAGGACATCAAACGGGATCTCCTGTTCATCATAGGAGATGATTTTCTTTTCAGTATTGTCGACCCGTTCCAGGTAAAATTCCGGAACCACGTTGATGTTTTTTTCCTCCAGGAGCTGACCCAGCATTTTCGTTGCATGTGGTTTGGTAAATGCTCCCGGAAGCGGGGTGACAAAGGTTATATCCACTTTATCCCGTATGCCAATCTCATGAAAATAGGCATCGGCAAGAAAAACAAATTCAAGGGGTGCCACAGGACATTTAAATGGGAGCTCGGCGATATTCATCACAAGACGGCCACCCTGCCATGTTTTAAAAAACTCACGCAATGCCACAGCCCCCTCAATGGTATAGAAATCAAAAATTTCTTTATACCAGAGTTCTCCTTTCAATCCAGGAGTTTCCTCCGGCTTAATTTGCGTCCCCGTAGCAATGATGAGAAAGTCATACTGCAAAACCTTCCCTTCTTCAAGGTGAACTTTGTTGTTTTCCCCTTCAATCCGGTCTATGGTGGAATAGATCACAGTTACACCGGCAGGAAAAAAATCACTTTTGGGTTTCATAACATCGTATTTGTTATAGATCCCAAAAGGGATGAAGAGGAATCCGGGTTGATAATAATGGATTTTATGCTGGTCAACCAGTGTAATTTCCCATTCATCCCGTTCAAGGGCTTTGCGGAGCTTGTTTGCCATGATGGTTCCACCGGTTCCACCTCCAAGTATTACTATTTTCTTCATTGAATAAATCCGTTTGTTTTGTTCCTTGTTTTATGATATTTTTAAGATCCCTGATTTTTTGCAAATGTATATCAGGCTTTTATCGGGGGAAAGAATCAGAGTATGATATATATCAATAATGTTATATATCATAATATATAAATGTATAGATATATTAATTTATGAATAACAAAGAGAAACAGTTTACCTGCGAAGCATGCATTTATAAATCATACCTTTTCGATACATTAACCAGGGAAGAACTGTTGGAGGTCAATATCAACAAAACAGAGCATGATTTCAGAAAGGGAGATATCATCTGTCATGCAGGGGAGAGTGTAAAAAGCTTCATATATTTAAAAGAAGGCCTGGTTAAACTGTATAAGGAAACAAGAGACAGGCATGAGCACATCATCAGCATTGCAAAACCGATGGATTTTATCGGGTTGCTGACGGTTTTTTCCAATTCAAACTACCTCTATTCCATCCGGGCAGTTGAGGACTCCTCTCTATGCTTTATTAACCTGGATACCGTTAAAACCATTATCAAACGGAATGGGGAATTTGCATTGACCATTATTGAAAAGATGAGTATCATTTCTGACCAGGTACTGAAAACTCAGATTGATCTTGCCGGTAAGCAATTGCGTGGAAGAATTGCCTACATTATTTTGATGTTTGCAGATCAGATATACCGATCCGGGAAATTCGATCTACCCATCTCCAGAAAAGAACTGGGTGATCTGATTGATATGAGAACTGAAAATGTGATCCGGATTCTGTCAGAATTCAGAAAGGATGGGTTGTTGCGCATTGAGGGTAAAACGATAGAAATCCGCAACATGGATTTGTTAAGAAAAATAAGTGAATTGGGATAATCGTTTCGGGAAGTCAATTTATTAATACCTGCAGCAGGTTATAAATCCAAGCGCAATGATGGCAATAATAACAATCATTAAAGACCTGAACCTGCTGAAGAAAATCAGTGAAACGGGGTAGTCTTTCTCTTTCAGGTTTGGTCTGACGTTCCGAAATGCGTAATTTACCCAATCCAGTTCTACCTTAACAAAACAGTAAAATTTTTTTGCAATTTTTTGGAAACGGTAAAATTTTTTCATAATATTGCACATATGTTCATTATTTTTATTCATTAAAGGTAATAATTCTTTAAAAATGCCAAGGCCGGAGAAACAGAGAATTGTTCATGAACCGCCTATTTTCACGGAATTTAAACCGTTGGGCATTGCCGGGCGCCATCTGGAACGAACCTATCTATCCCTGGATGAGTTTGAAGCCTTCCGGTTGTGCGATTACGATGGCTTATCCCATG
>CAYZVJ010000102.1:4328-7729 GCA_964481765.1 uncultured Rikenellaceae bacterium
TCCCTGGATGAGTTTGAAGCCTTCCGGTTGTGCGATTACGATGGCTTATCCCATGCTGAAGCGGCAGATGAAATGGAGATATCACGCTCTACGTTTTCACGGCTGATTGAAAAAGCAAGAAGGAAAATAGCCGATCTTATCATCCGTGGGAGAATGCTTACAATCGATGGAGGCAATGTCCATTTCAGGAACAATATTATCCAGTGTCGTGATTGTGGACATATGTTTAATATAAACATGAATCGGTCAATAACCGAATGTCCGGTCTGCCAGTCAAAGCATCTTGTAAATCTGGCTGGAGGATTCGGACACGGTCGATGTTGCATAGATACAAACCAAAAGAAAGGAGGTCATAATGCCAAGAGGAGACAGAACAGGGCCGGGAGGTATGGGCCCGATGACAGGAAGACAAATGGGTTATTGCGCAGGCAATAATCGCCCGGGATTTATGGAACAAGGAGGGATTGGTGGAAGAGGATTTGGAAGGGGGTTTCGTTATGGATACGGCAGGGGCAGGGGAATGGGTTATGGATACAGGCATGGATACGAACCCGTTTACCCTGAGAGTATGCCCAATGTATCTGAAAAAACCCTGATTGAGAATGAGATAAGGATCCTGAAAGAACAACTGTCGTTTTTGGAAGAACAGCTTACCAAAACGAAGGAAGAGTAATGTTGAATGATAGGGGGTGTCTCAACAGCAATACTCTAAAAGTATATGGTGTTGGGTCACCCAATATCATTTGTTTAATCAGAAAATGACGAATCTTAAAAACTGACAAGCATGAATGGTACGGGAAAAGGAATGAACATGGGCCGTGGTCGCGGCTTGGGTCGTGGTGGAGGACAGGGCCGGAATAAAGGAGGAAGCTTTGGACCCGGTGGATATTGTGTTTGCGCAAAGTGTGGGGAAAAAGTCCCGCATGAGCAGGGTGTAAAATGCACCGGTATGAAATGCCCGAAATGTGGTAAACCAATGATCCGGGAGGAGTTGCTTCAGAGAAAGAAGTAATAAACGTGTTTTGGACCCGGAGATTGAGGTCCTTGATTTTTAATAATACAATAGAAAAACCAAACAAAAAGCAATGAAAAGGGTAATTGCTATTCCAACAGTCAGGGGGGAATTGACCCCTCATTTTGGGCATTGTGAACAATTTGCGCTTGTTGAAACGGAAGACAACAAGGTCAGCAAAGTCCGGTATGTAACTCCACCCGGTCATCAACCCGGGATTTACCCAAGGTTTTTATCCGAGCATGGTGTTCACGTGATCATTGCCGCAGGAATTGGGCAGCGGGCTCAACATATTTTCAGTCAGTATAACATTGAGGTTTACCTGGGTGTAAACTCAGGATCTCCTGAGGCACTGGTTGAGGATTTTTTGAAGAACCAGTTGCTAACCGGTGAAAATCCTTGCGATCATTAATTCCTGAATTTTTTGAAGATAACAGTTGCAAGCGGAAAAGGTGGTACAGGAAAAACAACCCTGGCGACCAACCTGGCACATTTTTTAGCCAACTCATACCGGACCACTCTTGCCGATCTTGATGTGGAAGAACCGGATTCCCGGTTATTTCTAACCGGTGAGCCGGTTGGTGAAAAAGAGATCGATAAAATGGTTCCCGAATGGATTGCTGAAAAGTGCATCTTGTGTGGGGATTGTCAGAAACGATGCAACTTCAATGCAGTGATCCAGCTCAATACGATCATCCTGGTTTTTCCGGAATTGTGTCATAGTTGTTATGCATGTTCGGAATTGTGCTCCGAATCTGCATTACCCATGAAACCGCAAAAAATCGGTACGATTGAACACGTCAAGATCAACACCCTGGATGTTGTTGAAGGGCGACTGGATATCGGTCAGGAGCAAGCGGTTCCCCTTATTTCACAAACCAAAGGATTTGTCAATGCACTTCAGCCCCCACCTGATTTTACCATTTATGATGCACCACCCGGAACATCATGCCCGGTTATTGAAGCAACAAAAGGGGTGGATCTTGTCATCCTGGTTACAGAACCGACTCCATTTGGATTGCATGATCTGAAGTTGGCGGTTGAGACCATGAGGACAATAGAGAGTGATTTTGCCGTGGTTATTAACCGGGACGGTGCTGGGAATGATAATGTCGCACACTATTGCGAGAAGGAACGTATTCCGGTTATTGCGAAAATACCAAACCAGCGAAAGATTGCCGAGTTGTATTCCCGTGGGGAATTAATTTATACGCAGGTTCCTGAATTCAAACAACAACTGCAAAAAATTGAACAATATATCGTGGAGTTCAGGCAGGGAGGTGCAAAATGAAAGAGGTTGTGATCATTTCGGGTAAAGGAGGAACAGGCAAAACATCCCTGACTGCAGCATTTGCCGTGTTGGAGGGAGAGGATACTGTTGTTGCGGATTGCGATGTCGATGCAGCCGATCTGCATCTTCTGTTGGCACCGGAAGTGATCCAAACCGATGATTTTTACAGTGGTAAAATGGCTGTGATTGATGAGGAAAAGTGTACGAATTGTGGTATTTGTGAAGAGCGATGCCGGTTTGATGCACTTCACTTTTCGCGTGGGCAGTACCGCGTTGATCCCCTGAATTGTGAGGGATGCGGCTATTGCAGCCTCGTTTGTCCTGAAAATGCAATCATCATGGAGGAACAGAATGTCGGTGTATGGCGTATATCCAATACAAAAGCCGGCAATATCATGGTTGATGCTGCTCTTGGTATAGGAGCTGAGAATTCCGGCAAGCTGGTAGCGAAAGTAAAGCAGGAAGCAAAAAAAATTGCTACCGAAAAAGGGATAGACCTGATATTGGTAGATGGTTCACCCGGCATTGGGTGCCCTGTCATTTCATCCCTCTCAGGAGCTGATTTTGTTGTTTTGGTGACCGAGCCAACCCTGTCGGGACTGCACGACCTGAAACGGGTTTACGAGCTGGTTAAACAGTTCAAAATAAGAGCAGGCTGTATCATCAACAAATTCGATATAAACAGGCTTGTTGCTGAACAAATTCGTGAATTCCTTGAGGAAAAACAAATTTTATATATTGCCAGTCTTCCATACAATGAATCATTCATTCATGCATTAACAATGGGTCAAACAGTTGTTGAGTATGACCATAATGAATTGAGCCGTACAGTCAGGGAGAGCTGGAATCAGGTTAGGCAAATTCTTAAAAACGATAAAAAATGAAAATAGCATTTACAACCCAGGAAACCGGTTGGGATTCTTTGATCGATCCCCGATTTGGCAGAACCCGTTTTTTACTCTGTTACGATGAGGAAAAAGATGAACTCACTTCAATTGACAACCGCGCCATTGAAGAAGAAGCGCATGGCGCAGGACCGAAAACTGCCCAGAAGCTATTCGAAATGAATCCCCATATCCTGATTACCGGAAACGGACC
>CAYZVJ010000102.1:7829-10337 GCA_964481765.1 uncultured Rikenellaceae bacterium
CGGGCTCAGAGAATTGCCAACTCAGCTGGGCATTGATAGTCCATCGAAACGGGAAGGACTGAAAGAATTAACGAATGTAATCCATCGAAAAGGAGCTAAGGCAATTGCCCACCTGAACCATCCGGGCAGAATGGCAAATCCGGGAATTCCCGGTAATTACTTTTGGTCTTCAACCGACAAGCCTTGTGAAAGCGGAGGGGCTACACCGGAGAAAATGGACCGGAACATGATGGAAAAGGTCATTCAACTGTTTGTTGAAGGCTCGAAAAGAGCCATTGATGCCGGGTTTGATATCATTGAGCTTCAACTGGGGCATGGATACTTACTGGCCCAATTCGTATCTCCAGCAGTAAACAACAGGAATGATGGGTATGGAGGTAGTTTCAAAAATCGAATAAAATTCCCAATTGAAGTCGTCACTGCTGTTAGAAAAGCCGTTGGTATTCCCATTATTGCAAGAATCAGTGGGGATGAAATGATTAAAGAAGGTTTTCATCTGGATGAGATGATACCCTTTGCGCAAATCCTTGAGGAACATGGAATGGATGCTTTACATATAACCGCCGGGACAGTCTGTTCGACACCGCCCTGGTTTTTTCAACACATGTTTACTCCGAAAGGAAAGACATGGGAGCTGGCAGATGCTATCCGGCAAAAAACGAATGTGCCGGTTGTCTATTTGGGAAGGATCAATACTAAGGATGATATCAATTTTCTTTTGCATGAAGAGAAAGCAGCGTATCTTGCCGTAGGACGTTCCATGATTGCTGATCCTGATTTTATCGGGAAATACCTGGAAGAGGTGGATGGGAATATCATCCCCTGCATGGCTTGTGCAGAAGGTTGCCTGGGGGGAGTAAAATCAGGGCAAGGGTTACAATGTCTTGTAAATCCGGAAGTAGGCCGGGAATCAGTTATTCTAAAAAAAACAGAGAAATCGAAGAAATTTGCTGTGGTCGGTGGTGGATTGGCAGGCATGGAAGCAGCAATAACATTACGAAAAAGGGGGCACTCCGTGGACCTGTTTGAAAAAGAGGAATTGGGTGGACAATTCAATCTTGCACCCTTGACTCCAAATAAAAAATCAATGGCATCACTGGTTCCTTATTTTGTTGAAGAACTTAAAAACAACCAGGTAAACGTTATTCCAAGAGAAGTGAAAGAATCGGATGATCTATCCGGGTACGATGGTGCAATACTGGCAACAGGAGCAAAACCTTCTGTGCCGCAAATCCCCGGGTTAGACAACTATTATTGGGCGGATATTCTTTTGAAGGAAAACCTGCCGCAAAACAAGAATATCCTTGTAATCGGTGGAGGGCTTATCGGTGTTGATATTGCTACTGCATTAATACCAAGAGGGAATAGAATCATTATTGTTAAACGAACAACGGATTTTGGTGAAGATATGGAGATGATTGCTAAAAACCTCTCGTTAAAAATGATGAAGGAAAAGGGAACCCTTTTCAGTGATCATACACGGATAAAAAGGGTAGAAGGCACTACTGTTTATGCGGAAAAAGAGGGGAAGAATATTCAATTTGATAACATAGATATTATCGTGGTTTCAACGGGCATGAACAGTTATAATCCGCTTGAAAATAAATTGAAACATAAAATTCCCGTATATGTGGTTGGTGATGCAATGCATGTAGGGAATGCTCAGGATGCTATTCATGGTGCTTATGAGATGACAAAGAAAATATAGTAGTGAAGAAGCCATAAAAATTGTTAACCAATGAAATTACGATTTGCATTTGCAGTAAACCAGGAAAACCAATTTCAAAAAAAACACTTTGGGGATGCACACCGGTATCTTATTTATGCTCTCGAATCCGATAAAATGACCTTGATATCTGAAGAGATCAATACGTTTAGGTTGCTTGATGAAGAGATCGAACATGGATCCGTAAGAAAAGGAAATCGTATTATTAAATTTCTTAAGGAGAAGAACGTTAATGTATTGGTCTCAACGCAATTTGGCAAAAACATAAAATTGGTCAATAGGTATTTTATCCCTGTGAAAGTCCCGTTGAAAAAACCTGAAGAAATCATTACCATCCTGACCAAACACATGCGTTGGCTTGAAGATGAATGGAAAAACAACCCATCTGAATTTAAACTGTTTACCATTTCGAACGGGATTTTGAAAACAGCCGTGAATAAAAAATAAGGGAATATAAACATGCCAAAGACGAAGCCGTTTGATAAATACTCTGATGAATATGACCGTTGGTTTGTGGTGAATAAGTATGCTTTTCAATCGGAGTTAAAAGCGATTAAAAGCGTGCTGCCCGATTCAGGAAAGGGAGTGGAAATCGGCGTGGGAAGCGGAATGTTTGCCGAACTCCTGGGGATTACAGAAGGAGTCGAACCTTCAAGGGCAATGCGGGAAAAAGCAAAAAAGAAAAACATCAATGCATTGGACGGGGTGGCTGAAAACCTTCCCTATTCCGATAACAGTTTTGATTTTGCCCTCATGGTCACCACCATCTGCTTTGTGGATGA
>CAYZVJ010000103.1:0-9583 GCA_964481765.1 uncultured Rikenellaceae bacterium
GTGCTATCGCAGCCTTTGATGATGATCAAATGAATGATATTATCGGCATTGACGGCAGGGATGAGTTTGTCATCTATATGGCGAGTGTAGGGAAGGAGGAAGGTGAGAAGTGAGTGGTGAGTTTTGAGTTAAAATAGGTCCTCGGTCCTCGGTCCTCGGTTCTCGGTAAAAAAGAAAAAATGAGTTATGAGTGGTGAGTGGTGAGTTGGCCGCAATAAATCGGTACGGGATACGGATTACGAGTTACGGGAATGTGAGAAGGAGAGACTGTGAGACTAAGAGACTGAGAGACTGTGAGACTGAGGGACTGGGAGACTATGAGACTTTGAGAAGGATGATCTTCGTCTGACCACTAAGCGCTGGAATGTGCCGTGGCAAGTTGGTCTGACGAATAAAGGAGCAGAGAGAACGACAGAGTGACGAAGTGACACTGACGAAGAGACTGTGAGAGGTGAGAAAAAAGAGGTGCTGGGTGCTTGTTGCTGGGTGCTGGGTAAATGAGTGTCAATACCTAAATAGCGTTGACTATTAACGATTAACCCCGCTTTCAGCGGGATTAATTTAACAGCCATTTGTAAGTTGGATTTCTGATTTTGAAGGTCGAACATTTCTTTAGTTGATAGCGGGAGGTTTATTCCTCCGGGCGTGTCTGAAAATTTTTCAGCATCTGTTTTATTTTATCCACATTTTCTTCAACCGGCAGGGTTCCGTCCAGCCAGTGAATGGTTATTCCTCTTTTTTCCATCCCGCGGAACCAGGTCATCTGTCTTTTGGCAAACTGATGAATGGCAGTTTCCAGTTTTTTCATCATCTGTTCGTATGAATATTCACCCAGAAGGTGCCGGGTAATAAACTTGTATTCCAGTCCATAATAGATCAGGATGGAGGGAGGGACTCCGGAGTCAAGCAGGTTTCTAACCTCCCCTATCATACCTCCATCCATTCGCCTGATAAGTCGTTCGGATATCCTTTTCCTTCTGGTCTCACGATCCAGAGTAATTCCGAAGACGACAGGCAGGATGTGTGGAAAATCATGTTCTGTTTCCGGATGTGCAGCATAATACTGTTCGATCTCAATAGCCCGAATCAATCGTTTCCTGGTGCTGGTATCCGTCACGTTATGCAGCGGCTTAAAAGAAGAAAGCATGGATGTCAGTTTCTTCATTGATTTCCCTTCCAGGCTTTTTCTCAGCTGTTTATCGGGTGGTACATTAATTAATCGGTAAGCCCTCAAAATTCCTTCCAGGTACATTCCCGATCCGCCACACAGGATAGGCATGTTTCCGCGTGCTGTCACCTGCCGGAAAACCGGGACAAAATCCTTCTGGTATTCATACAGGTTGTATTTGTAACCTGCATCCACAATATCGATCAGGTGTACCGGGACAGACCGGTTTTGAACCCTGTAATCGGCATAATCCTTTCCGGTACCCAGGTCCATATTACGATACACCTGGCGGGAATCAGCACTGATGATTTCACCCCCTATTCCGGATGCCAGCAGGGAGGCTAACCTGGTTTTCCCGGAAGCTGTAGGTCCCAGGATACAAATAAGGTTACAGGAGGATTCGATGTTGTTTCTGCAGGGAACCATTGAACGGATGTTGCTTTTTGGTAAAAGGAGTTATATAAAAATAATTAAATTTGTTGAACTTAAGTAACAGGAGCCAGATGGATCTTATCGAATTTTTCCAGCGAGCAAAGAATTTTATTACCAGTCCGGTTGAAGAATGGCAGGTTATTAAAGAAGAGCAGGCTAGCCGATCGGGAGTTGTCAGGAATTACGTGCTGCCCTTTATCTTCTTACTGGCAATAACCACCTTCCTTGGAATTTTCCTGTTCAGAAATTATGTAACCGTCAGTATCATGGTACTTGGTGCGGTGGTCACTTCGCTCGGGGCTTTTCTATCCATTTACATATCAGCATATATCATCAATGAACTGTCACCAAGGTTTGAATCAAAAAAGGACTTTACATCGTCCTTTAAACTGGCAACCTACTCTTATACAGCTGTATTCATTATCCATTCCATCGCCAGTCTGCTCTTACCACTCTTTTTTATTGTCATTTTTGGTCTCTATTCCGTATATATCTTATGGATGGGGTTGGGTCCGATGATGGAAACGCCGAAAGAGAGCAGGTTAATCTACGGGATTATCTGTTCCATTACAATCCTGGTTGTATATGTATTATTGAATACGGGTCTTGGAGCACTCTCAACAAGCCTTTTTGTCTCCTATGGGATGAATGCCCTTACATGACCAGTTGTTGTTATCCTGAGGTTCCGGTCTGTTCTGTACGACTTACCTTGAAAAAAACGGAAATTCAATGAGTGCTAACATCTCCATAAAGAACCGGAAAGCCTACCATGATTACTCCGTTCTGGAGAAATTCACCGCAGGAATCCAGCTGACCGGTACTGAAATCAAATCAATCCGTCTGGGGAAGGTCAGCCTGACTGATGCATACTGCTTTTTTATCGATCATGAATTGTGGGTTCGCGGGATACACATTGCCGAATACGCCTGGGGGAGTTACAACAACCACATTCCCAACAGGGACAGAAAATTGTTGTTGAACAAGAAGGAATTGCTGAAGCTGAAGAGAAAAGTAACGGAGAGTGGTTTAACGATTATTGCTTTGCGGTTATTCCTTACTGACAATGGATTGGCAAAACTTGATATTGCCCTGGCAAGGGGGAAAAGGGAATACGACCGGAGAGAGGAACTGAAACGAAAGGATGCAAGGCGGGAGATGGACCGGAGGGAATGAGGGACAGAGACTGTGTGTCTATGAGACTTTGAGAAGGATGATCTTCGTCTGACCACTAAGCGCTGGAATGTGCCGTGGCAAGTTGGTCTGACGAATAAAGGAGCCGAGAATAATGAATTATGAAGTGAATGAACTCAGACCTAATGGTTGAATCAGTGAGTGGGTAGTTGAGTTATGCGAAAGGAAGGATGAGGGATGTTCATGAAATACGGTTGACGGTTCGGATTACTATTTATTGCTGGAAGAAAAATTCGATGAAATCATAGATATCCTCCTGGGAGAGGAAGGTTCTGAAATCAAAGAACGCATCGATCGAGTGAAGCAGTTCATCGAACGAAATGATGCCGTCTTCATCGGTGTCAAATGATTTAAATTTATCGGGAACAGCTTCTCCCGATCCCCTGCCATACCTGGAAAAAATAGCTTGCCGGTTGAGGTAGTAACTGACATTTTCCCGTTCTACAGCATCTTTTTGAGCAAGGAGGGCTATGATTTCCTCTTCAGAAAGGCTGACACCTTCCTCGTTTACAAAGGCTCCATATGGTGTATTCAACTCCTGGTCACTGTAATTGGGCACTCCATCCTGATCTCCATCCAGCGGGCAACCATACGTATCCACTTCAGCCCCAAACTGTGTAAAGGGGCACTGATCGAAAAAGTCCAGGACCTTATCTCCATCTTCATCTTCCTGCATTGTTTCATCGAATTCTGCTTCGACAAACAATTTCGGAAGGTTCATAATAACAGGCATATTAAACAGGTCAATATGCAGGGATACATAGGCATTGGTGAACATGTCGTTTCCTTTGTTTCCAAACAATCCGTAATCATCGGAGGTTTTATTATCCGCATAATCGGTAAAGAGAAAGTGGAATGATGTGCCGAACCGCAGGCTGATCCGTTCCGACAGTGCCAGGTCAAATCCCACATCCAATGGAATGCTGAAGCTGGATTCGGAAAATTTACCGTATCCATAGAGATCAGCTTCCCTGAGGTCTGTTTCGTAGGTATAATCTCTGCTTGTCAGGTTATCCTCCGAATCAAGGAGGGTTCCTCCGGATGTATAGTTATACCCTAAACTGTCCGCATCAAGCAGGTCTCCTTTCGAATTAAAACGGAATGATTCAATACCAATCCCAACGTACGGACTGAGTGCCCACCTGTTTTTCTGAAAATCCCGGAGACTGAGGTGGAGACCAACACCAAAATCCGTAACCTCAGTCCGGAAGTTCAAGGTTTTCCCGGGTTTATTCTGGTTTCCGGAGAGAACGCCTGCAAGGTAAAAGAATTCAAGGTTTATCCGGCGAGCCCGGTCAAGGTAGGAGGATACGGTAATTTTCGGCGAGAACTTGCCGCTGACCGGTGTATGAAAATTGTCGTTTACATCACCAAAGAAGTTGAAGGTTCCTGTGCCTATTCCGATCAACGGTTTGTACTGAAAATAGGACGGAGCCTCTTCCTCAACGGAGAGACTATCCCCCGGTATCACCTGTCCGAAAAGGTTATCCTGGTACAGGAGCACCAGAAAGACAAACAATATGTACAGAATCACATTCCTCACTGGCATACTTGCCGGTTTAAATCATTGCCTGCAACGATGATCAATTACCTGAACCAGACCTGGTTTGTCAGTTCAAGGGCTCTTTTGACCGGTATCCTTTTACCATCGGCATATGCACAAATAAACGCCTCCTTCAGGCCGGATGTTCGTAACAGGCGGTCTGCATATTCTCTTGCTTCCCGGTAGGATGAAAAGGATCCGGTAGTATATTTATACCATCCTTCGTTAAACTCAGAGGATATCTTTCCCTCTATTTTATACGGTTTGAAAAATGTTTCAATGTTCAATGGTTTTCTTGCAGCCCTGATCTGCACTTTATACACTACTCCGGCTTTTGTTTCGGTTCTTACGGGTTGGGTGACCTGTTTTACCGGTTGCTGCACTTCCTCAACCTGCTCTATCGGTTTCTCCTGAGGCTCTACCAGAGAGGCCATAATCCCATTCAATTCGCCGGCAGATACATTGGTCAGCTTTATCGCTTTTTCGACAATCGGAATACTTCTTGCCACATCCTCCTGCATGTACGTAAATGTTCCTATCAAGGCACCTTTCCCGAGAGACTGTCCTTCTTCAGGCGTCACCTTATAGGAGACCACAAAGAGGGGATCGTCAGGCAGGTCCATCCAGAGAAATTTAGCAATACCGGATTTAAACGAAAAAATCGATCCCTGGCTGCTTATGCTTTCTGCTATAAATCCTGCGGGAACCTGTTCTTCCACCCGGGCAAGTCTCTTCACTTCTGCGGGACAAACCAGAACATTCACGATCCAGGCATTATCGGTTGCTGAAAAATAGGGTACTTCCCGGTAGCAGGCAATATCATATGTCCGGACGGTAATATCGGGTTTCACAACTTCCTCTTTAAAATCTGCAATATCCACAATCAAAGCGGGATCAACATTCGGCGATGGTGTGATGGTTATGGTTCTGGGAGGGATAATAACTTCATTTCGGTCATCCTCCTCAATATAGGAAAATTCCCCTGCCAGGGTGAACTCTCCCTTGAGGGTTTCGTGGGCCTGTATGGTGTAGTTGAATCGTAAATCATTCCCTTCCGGAAGCTTTAGCCAGATCAGATGAACCCTTTGATCCTCAAAAGTAAAATCAGCATTTTTCGCCTGACCTGCCCGTGCGGTAATCCCCGGTGGCAATGTCTGTTGAAAGCGTGCAAACCCCTGCTGACCTGCAGTATTTACCTGGACCTCTACCAGAACGGTTGTTCCGGCAACCATCTGATCAGGAACAGTCATTGACAGGGTAACCTGCTGACCGGATACTGATCCACAAAAAAAGAGCAAGATCAAAAAATTGAACATGATATTTCTACGGACCATAATGTTGTATTTACGAGGTGGTTGAATGGATGATAATTTTATACAATAATAACAATTTATTAACAAAGGATATTAACAATTGTTGATAATTTTCAACAAGAATCGTCAATTTACCAACCATTACTGATTAACTATCAGAAGTTTGGACTCAGCAGGTACTTCGAATAGAATTGGTCGATCACATCCACAGCAGCTTCGGCTGTTTCAACGACGGTGAATATTTCAAGGTCATCGGGGCTCACGTTTTTTTCCCGGTCAAGCATCACTTCCCTGATCCATTGTATCAATCCTTCCCAGTAGGATGAACCGACAAGGATAATGGGGAATTTCCCGATTTTTTCAGTCTGGATCAGTGTAATTGCTTCAAAGAGTTCGTCAAAGGTTCCGAAGCCACCGGGAAGGACAATAAATCCCTGGGCATATTTCATGAACATGACTTTTCTGACAAAAAAGTGATCGAATGAGATCAGTTTATCGGGATCGATGAACAGGTTGGGTTCCTGTTCCATCGGCAGGTCGATGTTGATACCAACAGATTTTCCTTTACCTCTTTTAGCACCCATATTAGCAGCTTCCATAATTCCCGGTCCCCCGCCGGTTATCACCCCGTAACCTCTCTGTGTAAGATTGAAGGCTATTTCCTCGGCCAGTTTGAAATAGGGACTATCGGGAATTGTTCTGGCAGAGCCAAAAATGGATACACAGGGGCCGATGCGTGCCAGTTTTTCAAAACCCTCAACAAACTCGGCTAATATTTTAAAGACTTTCCAGGAGTCAGCTGTCTGGATCTCGTTCCAGTTTTTTTCCTCAAAAGCCTGTCTGATCTTGTCTTCATTTTTAGTCATAATGGTAGTAATTTTAAAACAGGATAGTTAACTAATTTACCCGATGAATATACAAATTATTGCAGGATAATTGTTTTTCTGAATTCTCCATGCGCAGTATTTCCATGAACGATATAATATCCTTTCGGGCAGTGTGAAAGGTTTATTTCGAGATCAAGCTGGTTTTCTCCTGCATCGAAATCTTTTTCAAAGATTATTTTTCCGGAAATATCATAGACTTTCAAGGAGAGGTCTCCCATGATTTCTCCTTTTATCCGGAATACACCGGTTGAAGGATTTGGGAATAGCGTAACTTTCTCTGACAATTCGTCTGACAGTGGTTCACTCCTGTCAAGGGTCAGGTTATGATGAATAAAGAGTCCCCTTCCGTGTGTTGCAACCAACACGCTCATATCGGATTCCCTGAGCCGAAGCATATCGGTTCTTACATTTGCCAGTCCGTCATTATCCGGTATCCAGGTGACCGGGTTTTTTTCAAGGTCGCCCGTTGACCATATTCCCAGTTCGGTAGCCAGGAAGGCTTTTCGGACGTCCATCGGGTGATACATTACCCAGCGGACCGGCATATCCGGCAGGTTTCCTTCAACATCTTTCCAGCTACTTCCGCCATCGGTTGTTTTCCAAACAGAGGATACCCCAAAATTTGAAAAGGTTACGATCAGGTGGTTCTCATTCGGACCAACATCCACACAGGAGATATTCCCTGTGGGGAACGCGATACCTGTTAATTCATTGACATCGGGATTGCTCTCCGCATTTTCCACCCTGAACAATCTGCCGGATTGAGTTCCAAGGAAGAGTGTTGTTGAGTTATTGGGGGAGTGGGGAGATACTTTTACATGAGAAAACGGAACTTTGGTGTTAGTATTTAAATCCAGGTATTCGCCTGCAGGAAATTCATCCGTAACATTCAATATTCTCAGGATATAATCGGGTAGTTCACGATAGAACGTCGCGGCGTTGGCATATATCGCATTGTTCCTGTCATCATAGTCGGCCGGATTGACGAATATTCCACTTATAAAATCACCAATATAATTTGAGAATTCCAGATTGTCTCCAACCGAATTTCGTAAGATATAATATCGGTTATAATAGACTGACGCAATGTTTATTTCCGGTTCATCTTTATCAATGAAGCAATAAGCACCGTCTCCACCGGTGATCAGATTCCGTATTGTTATCGGCAGATTCAGGTAACGGAGCGTTCCGTTGTCCTGTGTTCCGGCAAGATAGTAGGATTTACCAGCCACCGGATGAATGGCACAGGTATAATACTGGATGGTATTGTATCCCTGATTACTTTCGTAAAACACGGGAAGGGAATCACTTCCCGAATTTGTCAAAAAAATCCCACCATCAGTCCCGATCAGGAAAAAGTCTGATGATCCGGGCTGAAATGCTATTTTGTGGAAATCGCCATGAACATAAGGAAGTTCTGTTCCAGTCTCATACATCCCTGTCCAGTCAGAAATTTTGTACCAGTTGCTACCTCCATCGACTGATTTATACATATCGAGTCCGCCAGCATATAGCACATCGGGGTTATTCGGGTCCACTTCAAGCAGCAGCGCATGCCAGGCAATATAGGCCCAGTTTCTTTCTTCTTCATACGGCATACCGGTTTTTGCCCATGTTTCTCCTCTGTCATCCGAGCGGATTATGGCATAGGCATGTGTCCGTAAGAATTTTGCGCCGTCAAATGCCCCACTTGTCAGCACAGCATAAATTATATTTTCATCGGAAGGAGAGGCGGCTAACATCACCCTTCCCGGGACATTGCTATCCGGCAGGGATGTGTTTTTAATTTCCTCGTTATAGTCATCGAAGATATTCCAGTTGAAACCATCATCGGAAAAGAGAATTGTAGCAGCTCCAAATCCTTGTAGGTTTCTCATGGTTCCGGCATACAATCTGCCATCGGCACCAAGGGTCAGGTCTGCCACCGCATACGGGGCATTTGTATCCTGGATTAAAGGTAGAACCTGTTCCCATGAAGTTCCACCATCTGTCGAGCGGTATAGTCCATCACAGGGATCACTCTGGTGGTTTTCCCCTTTATAAACACCTGAAACAACTGCAGCATATACCACGCTTGTCTTATCCTCTACCCGTACAACAATATCTGTCACATAGGCAAACCCGGAAGTTGACGGCAACAACTCCCAGCTTTCACCGCCGTCTGTTGTTTTCCAGATACCCATTCCCACACCGGAGGATTCCCGGTAAATTGTCACTGCCGTCTGGGGTTCTCCTGTACCAACATAAAAAACCTGAGGATTTTGCGGATCATAGACAATGGAGCTGACCACCAGGTTATCCCAGAAGTCATCGACAGGTTGCCATGCATAAAAACCTGTAAAAACATCCTGGTTAAACCATAAACCGCCGGTGACTGCTCCTGCCCAGACTTTTCTTTTATTCGGATCGTTTGGATCAAACATCAGGGCACGTGTTCGTCCACCCATATCGGCAAGGATTTCCTGCCATTGGAAGAAAAGTCCTAAACTCTCCGATTTCTTTTGGATTTCCCTGGTTGCAATTAATGCATTTTTTAACCGATAAGAAGGTACAATGCCTTCAGCCGGATCAACGGTCATTATAAAATCCTGGAAAGCTGCAAGTTCGGGGTGATCTGCAGGATACATTTCACTATCATCAGTTAGCTGATAGGGTGGGCAATTCTTGAAATGTCTGTTGAGGAAAACCTCGTATTTTTGCCGGGGATCAACCGTATCTCTGGTTGCTAAAAAAAAGGGAAGAACAACCAGCACCATAAAGAACCTGGATGAATGGGAATTACCGATCCAAAGCGATTGAAATCCTTGTATCATTATTCCAGTAATTTTTGTGATGATCAGACAATGTATGACATTTTTAAAAAATAACCATACAAACAACCGGGATAGTTATTGCAATTCTTTTTCCAGGAAAGCAGCGGTGTAACTATTCTGGTGTTGAATTATTTTTTCCGGTGGCCCTTCAAAAACAATCCGCCCCCCCTCCTTTCCGCCTTCTCTACCGATATCGATGATATAATCGGCAACTTTGATCACCTCCATGTTGTGTT
>CAYZVJ010000104.1:0-9491 GCA_964481765.1 uncultured Rikenellaceae bacterium
ATTTCTACAAAGAGCGTCTGCATCGTTCCTTCGGTGTGGAAGTCATCATCCCGGCTCCGGAGGAGAGAGATTTTATTCATGAGGTTGTCTATCATGAATTGGTGCAGGGAAAGATCAGTAGTAAATCCCGCGAGCATTTTATTACCATTGTTGATCGCCTGGGAGCATCCGGAGCTGAAGGAGTGATTCTGGGATGTACAGAAATCCCCTTGATTATTAAACAGGAGGATTGTACTATTCCTCTGTTTGACACTACCCATATTCATGCGACTGCTGGGGTGAAAATGGCGTTGGGAGAAGAGAAGGGATAAACAAACGTAATTCGGTATTCGGTAACGAGGCCAGTATCGTAATTCGGTAACGGTAACGTACAAAAAACGACTGACGTAGGACGCTTTACGAAACGGGCCCTGTGAAAGAAAAATAAGGCTATACTGCGTAGCACTATTGCAAAGCATTATTTCACAGGGCGGGCATCGTGACCGACGGACGTAAGACGTTAATGGTTCGTGTACCTCTTTTTCTTATGAAGGGTAATTTGTATCTTTCGAATTAAAATCAAAACATCATGGAAGAATTTATTCCGACCCGGGATGACGCCTGGGAATTGTTCAGGAAATACAATCAATCAGAAAGCCTCACTAAACATGCATTGGCTGTTGAAGGAGTAATGAGGTATATGGCTCGTAAATACAATGAAGATGAAGAAAAATGGGGTATAATCGGATTGATTCATGACCTGGATTATGAAAAGTATCCTGATCAGCATTGCAAAAAAACCGAAGAGATCCTCAGAAAAAACCAATGGCCTGAAGAGTATATCCGGGCTGTGATGAGTCATGGTTACGGAATAGTAACCGATACAGAGCCAATGAGCCTGATGGAGAAAGTTTTGTTTGCAATCGACGAGTTGACCGGACTGGTCGTCACCAGTGCCCTGGTCAGGCCTTCAAAAAGTGTGCTCGATATGCAAGCAAAATCCGTTAAAAAGAAATGGAATGACAAACGGTTTGCTGCGGGCGTAGACCGTTCCATTATTGAAAAAGGAGCAGCAATGATGAACGTGGAGCTGTCGGAATTGATCACAGACACGATCATGGGCATGCGTGAAGTCGCTGACGAAATCGGACTGAAAGGGAATCCGGTTTTATGAAAACTGCTTCCTTCCGCTTCTATGAGGAGCTGAATGATTTCCTTCCTGAACAGAAGCGTAAAAAGAGCTTCTCCTACCGGTTCTCCGGATCTCCGTCAGTTAAAGATGCTATTGAGGCAATTGGAGTTCCGCACAGTGAAGTGGATCTTATCCTGGTAAACGGGGAATCGGTAACCTTCAGTCACCACTTATCTGAAGAGGACAACGTTTCTGTTTATCCTGTATTTGAATGCCTCGATATTTCGCCGGTAAACAGACTCAGGGAAAATCCACTCAGGGATACACGGTTTATTCTCGATGTTCACCTCGGAAAACTTGCAAAATACCTGAGAATGACCGGATTTGACACACTGTATGAAAGGCACTATTCCGACTCAGAAATTGTGGACATTTCCCGGAATGAAAAGAGGATCATATTAACCAGGGATGTCGGTATCCTGAAATATAAGAGAGTTACTCACGGTTACTGGATCCGGTCACAGGATCCGGTCGAGCAGTTCAGGGAAGTCATCCGCCATTTCGATCTGTCAAGCCAATTTCAGCCTTTTCAACGGTGTATGCATTGTAACGGCGTGATAGAGAAAACATCCAAAAGTCAGATTATTCAACACCTGAAACCCAGAACCAGGCAATACTATAATGACTTTTACCAGTGTGCCAGATGCAAGAAAGTCTACTGGAAAGGATCACACGTTAAACGGATGCAGGAGCTGATGAATAGTATAGAGAAAGATAACTGAACTAAATTAAATTCAATTCGGTGTATGGCTCCCGGGTTTTCAAAAACTCGCAACCCGAATTGAAATCGGGTTGCGAGAAAATAACTTTATTACAAATCATTGATCGTGAGTAAGAATAAGCCATCCAGAACATTTGTAATCGGAGATATTCATGGAGCGCACAAGGCATTGATTCAATGTTTTGAACGTGCCGGGTTCGATTATGACTCAGACAGGTTGATCAGCCTGGGGGATGCGTGTGACGGATGGCCGGAAGTGGGTAAAGTATTCCATGAACTCTGCTCCATCCGTAACCTGGTATATATCATCGGGAATCACGATGAGTGGGCACTCAACTGGGCGGATACAGGTGAGACGCCGTATGTATGGTTGGTACAGGGAGGGAAAAGCACCACGGATTGCTATCCCAATGGGATGATCCCTGAACATCACAGGTTATTAATTGAGGCAGATGAGTATTATATTGAGAATAATCAGCTATTCGTCCATGGAGGCATCGATCCCGGCAGGCCAATCGATGAACAGGAGAGGGAAACCTTTATTTGGGACAGGAACCTGGTAAATCTCGCGCTCTATAAAAAAGAGCTGGACATTGAAGAGCAAATGAGCCCGTTCGTGAGGATTTTCGTGGGACATACACCCACGCTCAATTATGGTTCTTCTCTTCCGATTAAGGCATGTGAAGTATGGATGATGGATACGGGAGCTGGCTATTACGGTAAACTGTCCATGATGGATCTGGATACCGGTAGAATCTATCAAAGTGACCCCGTACCGCAGCTATACCCGGATCATCCTGGACGGATGTAGGTAAAAACGAGTGAGAATTCTATGTATTGAGGAATGGATACAAAGGTTGCGATCATAGGAACGGCAGGTTTACCTGCCAGGTATGGCGGTTTTGAAACATTGGTACGGGAACTGGTAAATCACCTGAGCCAGGATTTCCATATCACCGTGTATTGCAGCAGAAGGCTTTACAAACCTGCTGAGAGAAGTGGCCGTTGGGAAAAGGCTGACCTGGTTTATGTTCCGTTTAAAGCCAATGGTTACCAGAGTATTTTTTACGATCTGTTTTCACTATTCCATGCTCTTTGTCGTGCTGAGATATTCCTGGTTCTTGGTGCTTCGGGAGCAATGTTTCTTCCCTTAATAAGGATATTTACAAACCGGAGGATCATTGTTCATACCGATGGTCTGGAGTGGCAAAGAAAACGGTGGAACCGGGCAATCCGGTTTTTCCTGAAACTATCCGAACGGATTGCAGTGAAGTCAGCTCATAAGGTGATCGCAGATAATCCTGCCATTGAGGATTACCTGAAACAGAGGTATGGGAAATTCCCTGCCTTGATCGGTTATGGAGGAGATCATGTCTTGTCTGTTACAGCTGAGGAAAACGACACTGAAAAATATCCGTTTATGCAACAGATGAGCAGTGAACCATTCAGGGGATATGCTATTTCGGTCGGCCGGATCGTACCTGAAAACAATTACGAACTGATCCTGGAAGCATTCAGCGAAATACCGGATGGAACGATTATAATTATCGGGAACTGGCGGTCGGGCAGGTATGGTAAACGGTTACAACAAAGGTTTCAGCAATACAGCAATATTTTTCTCCTGGATCCGATATATGACCAGCATGAGCTGGACAAGCTCAGATCCAATGCTTCCATCTATATTCACGGTCATAGCAGCGGCGGAACAAACCCGACACTGGTGGAAGCCATGTACCTGGGCCTTCCTGTAATCGCTCACGAAAACCCTTTCAACATCAACACCACTGAAAACCAGGCTTATTATTTCAGGGAGAAAACCGTTTTAAAAGATATTCTGAGAAACACCTCCACTGTAGCCTTCAGTGCCTGTGGTAAACGATTACAGGCAATCGCGCATGAAAAGATGAGGTGGAAAGATGTTGCGGGGGAGTATGGGGGATTGTTTAAAACGCTAGTAACTTGATAGTAATTCGGTTGTAATTCACTCACTGCGCTCGTGTAACTCCATAGTAACTCCATAGTCATACAATGGTCATACAGTTGTCATTCGCTCCGCTGTCATACGGTTGTTTCCACTGTGAAATAATGAAAAACGTTAATCGTTTGGCGGTAACGATGCCCGTTTCGTGGGTCGGTTACGGTATTCGAAAAGAAGAAAAGACGACTGACGTAGGACGCTAAACGACCCGGGCCCTGTGAAAGAAAAATAAGGCTATACTGCGTAGCACTATTGCAAAGCATTATTTCACAGGGCGGGCTTCGTTACCGAATACCGTTGTACGTCTTTTATCATACCAGGAAAAGCGGACCAGGGGATCCGGTCCGCTTTTCCTGTTCGCAATTTCACTGTTACTTCGACTCCTTAATCTTAATATTCCGGAACCATACATCATCACCGTGGTCCTGCAAACCGATGTATCCCTCATCAGCCACATTGGCAAAACCCGGGTTGAAGTCCATGAATTTACTGGTATCCACTCTGGCATTCCATTCCGGTGTCCAGAGGTGAGCCTGGAACAGTTTTTTTCCATTCAGAACGTGTTCAACAGTTCCTTTAAATACCAGTATGGATGCCTGGTTCCATTCTCCCAGAGGTTTTACGGCATCTTTCGGTGCGGGGTATAGACCATACATGCTGCCTGCACAATGGATTTCATCCCTTCCATCGGGGTGGTTGAGGTTGTCAACGATCTGCATTTCGGGTGCGGCATACCAGATTCTCTGGTCATCTCTCTCCTGAGCCAAATAGAAAACGCCACTGTTTCCTCCTTCCGAAATTTTCCATTCATATTTCAACTCGAACCATTTGTACTTTTTCACCGTCATGATATCTCCTCCAACTCCACCGGCTTCTCCTCTTCCGGATCCCTTGCACATCAAGGTTCCATCCTGGATAATCCATCCTGAATCGGGAAATGACTCCATACCATACCCCCGCCATCCTGTTGACGTTTTACCATCAAACAGCAGCACCCAGCCGGCATCAATTTCCGCCTGAGTCAGGGTATTTGGTTCTGCAATCTCTTCTGCAACAGCCTCTTTATCTGTTTTTTCAGAGGTTGTAGAAGATTTGCAGGATACCATAAATGCAATGAACGCTAAACTCAGTAAATACAATAAACTATTTTTCATTTCTCTATGGGACTTTAAGTTCTTACAACTATTAACTTATAACTTTTAACGTTTAACTTCCCCATCACGGCATTGCGGGCAATGACCAGCCATCGCGGTATGTATGCTTGATCAGTTCTTTTGAGAATGCTTTGGCACTCATCGGGTCGGTCCATTTCTTATTGAATGTGGGGTGACCATCATGGATAGTAAAATTGTCTTCTATGCAAATTCTGACTTTTTCACTATCGTTGATATTGGTAAATGTCATGTTCTTTCCATCCCAGTCGAGTTCTTTATTCAGTCCCTGGAGGCGGACTGCCAGAACACCCATAACCACCATTTCATTGAATGGTCCGGCTTCATTGAAGGGGGATGCTGTTTGAACCCTGTTCTCAGGGCTCTCCTTGCATGCTCTTACCCAATCCATTTCGTGGTTTGTTTTCACCCGTCTCCTTACTTTTGGTGCATCCGGCTTACGGCCTGAAAGCAACCATGGATCCTTGCCATAACATCCACAAACGAGCGTATCTTTGGTGCCATGGAACAGAACCCCTCCTCCGGCATCGTTCATGCTTCGTCCATCAGGCCATCCTTCGGGTTTCAATGGTTGCAAGCCTCCGTCATACCAGGTAACGTTAACTGCGGGCAGTTCAACCATAATGCTATCTGGTTTTTCGCGGGCAGGAAAAGTCATCTGCACCATCTCGGCATTGGGGGCACAATCGGTAAGCAACAGGGTTGAGCTACCCTGGACTTTCACCGGATACTGCAGTTTCAGTCCCACAAAAACAGGATGCAGGATATGGCAGGCCATATCTCCCAGTGCGCCGGTACCGAAATCCCACCATCCGCGCCAGTTCCAGGGATGATAAATGGCGTTGTATGGACGAACCGGTGCAGGACCAATGAACAGATCCCAATCCAGTGTTGACGGAACATCCATTACTTCTGCCGGGCGGTTAAGGCCCTGGGGCCAGATCGGCCGGTCAGTAAACGCCTCCACTTTCTTCACCTCTCCAATCTCTCCATTCCAGATCCATTCGCAAACCAGGTTTACACCCTCACCGGATGATCCCTGGTTTCCCATCGAAGTGGCAACCTTGTATTTTTTTGCCAGGTTTGTGAGAAGCCTCGATTCATACACACTGTGCGTAAGGGGTTTCTGAACATAAACGTGCTTCCCCATAACGATCGCATTGGACGCTGTGATTGCATGGGTATGGTCGGCAGTAGCGATGACAACCGCATCGATCGATTTGCCCATCTCATCATACATCTTACGAAAATCCTTGTACTTTTTTGCATCGGGGTAAGTCTCAAATACCTGCTTGCTGTAGCCCCAGTCAACATCGCAGAGGGCTACAATATTTTCGCCGGTAATGTTCTTCAGGTTGGCAAAACCCATTCCTCCAATACCAATTCCTGCAATATTCAGCTTATCACTTGGCGGTTTGTATCCGAGCCCACTGACAACGTAGCTGGGTAATACAGTAAATGCAGCCGTTGCGGCCGCAGTTCTTCCGACAAACGAGCGTCTTGAAATTGAGTTCTTCTCTTTTTCTTTGTCCATAACGATAAATTTAAAGGATGTATTTGAATGATTGAAAGTTCGGAATAAATCCGACTAAAATTAACAATTATATTTAGATTTCTGAAAGGAAATTTTATTTTTACATGCCAATATTCTTTCATTCCTGCATTTCATTATTTCATGGTGGAATCTTTTTTAAAAAATAGTGAGAATCTGATTCTTTTCATTTCCCCCATGCAAAATAAATATTACTTTTAACAACAGAATAAACCGATAAACAAAATAATTATGGAAGAAACAAAAGAAAAATTCAGTCGTCGAAAGTTCCTGGAAAATACCGCGGTAATTGGTGCCCTGGGTGCAGTGGGTATTAATGGTATCATTTCAGCGTGTACCAGTGAGCCCCGTTCAGTAACAACATTGCCAGAACCCCTTGATGAAGCGCCGGATGGTCCGTTGCTGAAAGCCGGACTGATCGGATGCGGAGGCAGGGGCAGGGGTGCTGCTGAAAATTTCCTGAATGCAGGCCCTAACCTTGAGCTTACCGCCCTGGGCGATCTGTTTCAGGACCAGATTGAAACCACCCGGAAAGAGTTGAAGGAGAAAAAAGGCGTTGAAATAGCGGATGAAAACTGTTTCCTTGGGTTCGATGCCTTCGAAAAAGTGATCGATTCAGGAGTGGACATTATTATCCTTGCCACACCACCGGTCTTCAGGCCGGACCATTTTGACGCCGCCGTCAAAGCCAGGAAACACGTATTCATGGAGAAACCCGTATGTGTGGATCCTGTTGGTGCGCGCTCGATCCTCGCCACAGCAAAAAGAGCTGGAGAGCTGGGACTGTCGGTCGTTGCCGGCACACAACGGAGACACCAGAGGGATTACCTGAAAACCTATGAACAGATCCTGAATGGTGCGATCGGTGATATTGTTGCCGGGAACTGCTACTGGAACCAGTCGAAACTATGGCACCGGAACCGTGAAGAGGGATGGAGCGATATGGAATGGATGATCCGCAACTGGGTGAACTGGACCTGGTTGTCGGGTGATCACATCGTGGAACAACACGTTCACAATATCGATGTCATCAACTGGTATACCGGCAAACATCCCCTAAAAGCGGTCGCATTTGGCAGCCGGCTGAGAAGGATCACAGGTGACCAGTACGATAATTTCAGTGTCGATTTCGTTTACGATAACGACATGCACCTGCATAGCATGTGTCGCCAGATCAACGACTGCGCAAACAGCGTTTCAGAGTATATCAGGGGAACAAAAGGATATTCAAATGGCGTTAACACCATCTTCAACCCGGACGGATCAGTTAAATGGACCTATGAATATCCGCTGGACGAGAATGGAGAACCAACAGGCAGACCCAAGGTAGATCCTTATGATCAGGAGCACATTGACCTGGTAACTGCCATCCGTACCAATACACCCATTAACGAAGGGGAGAACGTCGCCCATTCAACCCTGACAGCCATTATGGGGAGGATCTCTGCCCATACAGGCAAAGAGGTTACCTGGGAAGAGATGATGAACTCGGATCTGAAGCTTGGAAAAGATACTTATGCACTGGGCCCCATGGATATGACACCGGTTATCCCGCTGCCGGGAAGCCCTGCAGATGAAGATAGAGACAGAGGATAAAAAAAAACGTTCCGAACTTTATACACAATGTAAAAACCGGTCTGAAACGTTTCGGACCGGTTTTTTTCAAGATAAAAGAATAAAGTAATGCCGAAGGCATCCCAATGGGAAAAGATAAAAGTACTTTTTACTTTTTTTATTAAAAATCATCCACGTAACGATAGGCTTCAATCAGTTTTTTCTCTCCTTCCAGCCCTCCCTGTGAGATTCCATGTTCCATACAGATTACACCATTGTATTTCTTTTCATACAGGTGTTTAAAAATATTTCTGTAGTTTATTTCACCACTGGTCGGCTCTTTACGGCCCGGTGTGTCGCCAACATGAAAAGACGCAATCTCGCTCCATGATCGGTCAATATTCGGGATAAGATTCCCTTCGGTGATCTGCTGGTGGTAGATATCATCAACAATTTTACAACTGGGATTATTCACCGCTTTACACAGGCTATATGCCTGAGGCATTTTGGTCAAAAATAAGCCAGGATGATCATGAGGATTGAGGGGTTCCAGAACCATCACTACTCCTGCTGCTTCGAGGATTTCAGCACAGAATCTGAGATTCTCGATGACATTTGCTGTCTGATAATCCCATTCCATCCTTTGGTTATACCGTCCCGGAACAACCAGGGCCCATTTAGCATTTGCCCTCTTGGCAGTTTCCACCCCCAACTGCAATCGTTTCAATAGCATATCACGAACTTCTGAATGGTCTAAAACAAAGGATTCTGCACTGAAATCAGCATAAAGGACAAAGGGACCGAGGGTCATCCCAAGCTGATCCATGATCTTTGCTATTTCTTCCTGCTGCTCCGGTGGTTTATCCATTAGTCCATTGTCGAACATTGCCCTGAAACCCTGATCACACATATACTTTATGCGATCTTTCCAGTCATCTCCAGCGTGCTGCCTGAATGTCTCAAATCCTGGTGCATACTTTAATTTGAATGGTTTTTCCGGACCGGAGATGGAACTGTATTTCTTTGCCTCTCCGGAAGTTGAACTTAAAAGGGTGGCACCGGTGGTAAACGATAGAGCACCTGCCACCATCGATTTCTTCATAAAATTTCTTCTGTTCATCGAATTTATTTTAGGATTTTCATACTTGGCTATTACTCTTTAAAAATATAAAATATGTGTCGGTAAAAAAATTTTATCGGTGAACAAATCCAGTGTATAACTTTTCCTCTTTATTCGTCGGACGAGCTTTAAGTGGTCCGATGAAGGTTAAATCTCAACATTAACTTATAACTTATAACAATTAACTTTTTTTACTTTTATGCTAATTTTATGGTGATAATGA
>CAYZVJ010000105.1:0-1622 GCA_964481765.1 uncultured Rikenellaceae bacterium
CCTATGAAAGCATTGCATACGACGGACAGGATGATGCAGCCATTGAATTGCGGTTGCAGGCGTTCATGCACCAGGCTAAAGAATATGCAAAACTGAAAGGGTTTAACAAACCAGAAAAATGGCACCTTGGGGATTAACAAATCAGCTTGTATCCTTTCCCGTGAATATTGATAATCTGGATGGAGGGATCATTCTTCAGGTATTTGCGTAACTTGGTAATATAAACATCCATGCTTCTGGCATTGAAATAATTATCATCAATCCAGATCGTTCGCAGGGCAAAATTCCGCTCCAGGACTTTATTCTTATTGTTGCACAGCAACTTAAGGAGTTCCGATTCCTTGGTTGTCAGCTTCTGAATCTCTTTCCCTTTAATGAGCTGCTGCTTCTGGCTGTCAAACAGGTAATCACCAATTTCGTATTGATCCGGTTGCTGATCATTGGTGCCGGGAATTGTTCTTCTGAGAATGGCTTCGATCCGGAATAGCAGTTCCTCCATGCTGAAGGGTTTGGTGATATAATCATCGGCACCCAGTGAAAAGCCTTCCAACACATCATCCTTCATCGATTTCGCAGTGAGAAAAATGATCGGTATATCGCTGTTGATCAACCGGATCTCTTTCGCCAGTGTAAATCCATCTTTTACGGGCATCATAACATCCAGCAAACAGAGATCAAAATGCTCCTGTATAAATCCCTTATACGCCTTGTTCCCATCTGCATAGAGACAGGTTTCATACCCTTTAACCAGGAGATATTCCTTCAACAGGGAACCCAGGTTTTCATCATCCTCTGCTAATAGGATACGGATTTTATGCATTATTGCCAGTATTAATTGGAAGTGATATAGAGAACCGAGTGCCTTTTTGTGGCTGACTATCAACAACAATTGTGCCATCGTGCTCTTCAACAATCTTTTTTACATAGCTTAATCCCAGTCCGAATCCTTTTACATTGTGAATGTTACCTGTAGGAACACGATAGAATCGTTCAAATATGCGTTTCTGATCTTCCTTTCTGATCCCAACACCATTATCCTCTACGGAGATTATGATCTTTCTTCCGGATGTTTTTGTACGAATAAGTATTTCCGGTTTCTTATTACAATATTTTATGGCATTATCCAGAAGGTTTGAAATGATATTGGTAAAATGCACTTCATCAACACCCACGGTGGAGGGGATAGCTTCCAGCTGAAGACCGATGGTACCATTCTTGTTTTCAACCTGCATGGTGAAATTTGAAACCACATTTTGAATAAGCCGGTGAATGTCCATCTCCTTCATTTTCAACCTGATTTTTCCCCGGTCGAAAATAGCCATCTGCAGTACTTTCTCAACCTGGTACCCCAAACGCTTGCTCTCATCATCAATAACTTTGGTTATCTGGTTCACATTCTTCTCCATGATGGGAATACTATCGTCTTTTAACATTTGCGATGCCAGCGAAATGGTGGATATCGGCGTTTTCAGTTCATGGGTCATGTTGTTCACAAAATCCGACTTGATCTCCGATAATTTCTTTTGCCGGAAGATGATATAGAGTGTAGACAGGAAAATAAGGACCAGTAACAAGGTCAACAGGGCAGAGGAGACTCCCATGAATCCCAGGGATTTCAAAAA
>CAYZVJ010000105.1:1722-9317 GCA_964481765.1 uncultured Rikenellaceae bacterium
TCTCCGGGCTTTTTCGCACGGCAAACTCATAATCCAACTCAATATTCCGCTGGCTAAACTCTTTGCTGATCAAATCATTCAGGATCGCAAGATCCAATCTCTCTTCGATCCTGGGGTTTTTCTTGATCATCTTCTTCAGGACATTCTCAACGAATATCGTTTTATTGTCAACCTTGTCCGATAATGATGCTATGAGATCATTTCGCCTGATGACATAGGATTCATAATGCTCCCGGGTCTGGATACGTACTTCAGGAAATGAAGGAGGGGAATCCAGCGAATCAGGGATGTATGACTGCATGACGGGTAAATAGATGATGCTATTGCCTTCATGGAGGACTGCTGTTCCCGATTCAACAATGATCCGTGTGCTGAGGCTATCATCAGCATCGTTCCCTATAATCTGGATTTCCCCGGGGATGGAATCGCTGATTATTTCCTCAACAATATTGTTCATGGTTTCCATCTCCTCGAGCTGTTCAATGACCGATGCAAGCGCTTTGTTTACCACCTGTTTAAACTGCTGCTGCTTAACCTCCACAGCATTCCGGATCCAGTACCCCTGCACACCGATCAAACCCAGCAATGCAGCAGACATGACAATGGTCAGAATCCATATCAGCTTTCTGCTCATAACAATACAAAGATAGGGTTACTCAATATATCTGATTCATATTTAACAATCTTTAACAATCCTTAAGTTTCGTTAACATAACTTCCATGTATTTTTGTTGCATAAAACAAACCATGAAAATTACTCATGAAAACAAGCAAAAAAAGTTTTCCATTTCTCCTGGTTACAGTAATACTGTTTCTGGGAATGACTGCATTTGCTCAGGATGAGGAGAAGACCAAAGTTCACCTGAAAGTCATGCAAAATGATGAAGTAACGGTGGATACAACACTCCATATTACATCCGGAGCAGATAGCGATGAGTTAAAGAAACTGATACAGGGAATCGCTGGTATTGAAGATATTGATCTTCAGGTTCTTCGTTCCGGTGATCTGCACACTCATGCCATTAAACTGAAGAAAGAGGGAACAGATTCCCTGAAATCGGTGGCTGTATTTGTTGGTGAAAAGGATCTTGAGAAATTGGATGAAGATAAAGTGGGAGCCTACTATGTGGTTAAGGAAAAAACAGATTTGGATGACGTTGAAGAGATTGTCATCAAGAAAAAAGATGGTAGCATTATCATCATGAAAGGCGATGAGATTCAGGATATTAAAGGAGGAAGTGTCTATATCAAAACCCACAATGATGAAGCGGGAACATTTGATGTCTTCCTGAAAAATGATAAGGATGGCACAGTTGTTGTAAAGAACAACGTAAAGGTGACTAAGAAACAGAATAAAGAAGGAGAAGCAGAGATTGAGATTACCATAGTAAAGAAGGACACAACCAAAGAGAAGAAAGAGATAAAAGAGAAAAAGGCTGAAAAAGAGAAAAAATAGAAGAAGCTAAATAGTAATTATTTTTTTAGGTTAAATTTTTAGGGTTAAAAAAAGAGAAGGCTGTCGCAAACGCGGCAGCCTTTTTCTATTCATTGAAGCAACAGCCGGTCCCGTGATTTCAGGGTACGGGGATCAATGGCAAAGGAGGTGCTGATAATGGGAATCGATCGCAGGCTGCGGATCAGCTTTTCCTGCTCCTCCTCTGGCAATTCACCGTGCACCTGCATTAAAAAATCGATGTTCCTGAACTCTTCGACCAGGAAACCATCATCACAACGGTTTGACAATAAGTAATAGGTCAGGTAGCTTTCCTCATCCTCATAAGCATAGAATGAAAATTCCTGGTCGGTGTTCAGTTTCGGATTAAACAATGCATAATTTGCCCTTTTCTGCAGGTTAAGGTTCAGTTTCTGGTTTATAGCCCAGCAAAGGTGATAATCGTTTTCGTGTGAAGAGATGCCAATGAGAAAAAACCGATAATCCGGTTCAACGGCAAGTTTATGTAATCTCTTTTTCATCATCATCAGGAATAACCAGGATAAAAATAACCATTATTCCAGTATTTTATGAAAAAATCAATGCGCTAAGCTATTTGTCTGCAGGTTCCAGTCTGTGCAGCGCTTCTTCTGATGCATGTTGTTCTGCCTCTTTCTTCGACAATCCCTCTCCGGAGCCAACTGGCTGCTCGTCGATAAACAACTTTACGGAAAAGTGTAGCGATTTATTTTCCGCATCAAAATGATCGGATGAACTAAAGCGTATCTCCTTTTTATGTTTTTGTGCCCATTCAATCACCTGGCTCTTGAAATCTATTTCGGTTTTTTCAAGTTCTTTCAGATCAAGATGATGATGAATAACCCGGCGTATCAGGTATTTTCTTGTAAACCTGTATCCCCGGTCCAGGTAAATGGCCCCGATCAATGCCTCCAGGGCATTACCGTAGAGGTTTTTTCCGAGCATATTCTGGTTAACGTTTGAAATCAATAGCCTGTCAATCCCCACTTTTTCAGCCAGTGCATTAAGGTTATCACGGTTCACGATCTTTGATCTTATTTTGGTCAGAAATCCCTCATCCTGATTATCATACATTTCAAAGAGGTAGTGTGAAATGGCGGCATCCAGGATTGCATCACCCAGGAATTCGAGTCGCTCATTATTCACGAGTGATCCATCTGCCAGTTTTATGGAAGCCGATTTGTGAACAAATGCCAATTCATACAGTTTGTGGTTTCCGGGGCGAAAACCCAGGATTGCTTTCAATTGGGAATAAAACGCTCGTTTCCCTGTGAAATTTGCCTTGAGCAGGTTAGATGAATTTTTATTCACGAAAGGATCTGGAGAGTTTCTTTATGATAATACTGGCATTATGTCCACCGAAACCAAAGGTGTTGCTTAATGCTGTATCTATTTCTCTTTTCTGTGACGCATTGATGGTTAAGTTCAACTTGCTATCAATTTCAGGATCAGGGTGAGAATAATTGATGGTTGGCGGGATTATTCCATGTTGAAGTGCAAAGATGCACGCTATGGTTTCGGCTGCGCCTGCTGCACCGAGAAGGTGTCCGGTGAGTGATTTGGTAGCACTGATATTCATGGTATAAGCATGTTCACCGAAGACTTTTTGTATTGCAAGCATTTCAGCAATATCTCCCCGTGGAGTTGCCGTACCATGGATATTGACATACTCAACCTCTTCCGGTTTCATGTTTGCATCCTCGAGTGCTGAGTTCATGGCCAGTGCTGCACCCAGTCCTTCAGGATGTGGGGCTGTAATGTGGTAAGCATCGGCAGAGAGGCCACCTCCGGCAATTTCACAATAGATCTTCGCTCCCCGGCTTATAGCATGTTCATACTCTTCCAGGATAAGGGCTCCTGCTCCCTCTCCCATGACAAAACCATCACGGGTTTTGTCCAGCGGTCGGGAAGCGGTTTTGTATTCATCGTTATTGGTTGAAATGGCCTGCATGGCATTGAAGCCACCCATTCCTGCCTCATTAATGGCTGCTTCAGAACCACCCGACACAAAAAGATTTGCCTTTCCCAGACGGATGTAATTGTAGGCATCGATCAATGCGTGGGTTGATGTTGCACAGGCAGAAACGGTACCGAAATTGGGACCCCGGAATCCATATTTCATAGAGACGAATCCGGCTACAATATCGGAAATCATCTTGGGAATATAAAAAGGGCTGAAGCGGGGTGTTCCATCCCCGGCTTCAAAGCCCTTTATCTCATCCATAAATGTTTTTATCCCACCAATACCGGAACCCCAGATCGCCCCTGCTTTGTTGATGTCGATCTTTTGAAGATCAATACCCGAATCAACAATGGCTTCATCAATAGCAACCAAAGCAAACTGGGCAAACAGATCTAACTTTTTTATCTCTTTCCGGTCAAAGTAATCGAGGGGATCGAAGTGTTTTACTTCGCAGGCAAATCTGGTTTTGAATTTTTCGGCATCAAAGTGTGTGATCCAGTCAGACCCGCTAACACCATTCTTCAGACCATCCCAATATTCATGAACATTCTTCCCTATTGGAGTAATCGCTCCAAGGCCTGTTACAACCACACGCTTCAACTCCATATGTATACTCTTTTAACGCAGTATCAACAATTATTTAGCGTTCTCCTCAATGTATTTGATCGCTTCTCCCACGGTACTGATTGTTTCTGCCTGATCATCAGGAATACCCAGGTTGAACTCCTTTTCAAATTCCATGATTAACTCAACCGTGTCAAGCGAATCTGCTCCAAGATCATTGGTGAAACTAGCTTCATCTGTTACTTCATTTTCATCAACTCCAAGCTTATCAACGATTATCGCTTTTACTCTTGATGCAATGTCTGACATAACTTTTAGTTTTAATTAATACTAACGGTGAAATGTAACTGTGCAAAGAAATGTAATTCACAATAATTATTCAAATAAAAATAATCTTTTTTGGTTTTTTATATGTTTTTTTTCCTCAATTTTTGAAAATAAGCGTAATTTTAATGGAATTGTTATTTGTAAGTCATTGTATATGAAAAAGATTGCAATTTTTGCTTCGGGTTCCGGGACCAATGCACAAAACGTTATTGAGTATTTTCAGGGCCATCAAACGATAACGGTAGCACTGGTTTTCTCAAATCGAAAAGATGCCTATGTGCTCAACCGTGCAACCGCTCTGGGTGTTCCATCCTTCATCTTTACACGCGAAGAATTCTACGAAACAGACGTGGTATTGGATAAGCTCCGGGATGCTCAGATTGATTTTGTGGTCCTTGCCGGGTTCCTATGGCTAATCCCCAAAACTATCCTGCAGCGATTCTCGGGGCGAATAATCAACATTCATCCTGCCCTTCTGCCCAAATATGGCGGAAAAGGGATGTATGGAAGGCATGTTCATGAAGCCGTGATCAATAATGGGGATACTGAATCGGGAATTTCCATCCATTATGTCAATGAAAAATACGATGAAGGAGAGATTATTTTTCAGGCCCGCTGTCCGGTAAAAAAAGAGGATACCCCGGAAAGTCTTGCCGAAAGGGTTCATCAGCTTGAATATGAACATTTCCCTAAAGTAATTGAACAGTGTCTCGAAGGTATCTGATTTGTTTAATGTATTTTGAAATTTTCTTCAATCACGTGCTATGATCCAATTTCTTGGTATAATCCCCGCCCGGTATCATTCATCCCGCTTCCCCGGTAAGCCGCTGGCTGACATTGCCGGGAAGCCAATGATCCGTCGCGTATATGAACAGGCATCATCCCTTCTCGAGCAGGTTGTGGTCGCAACGGATGATGCAAGGATTGAAACAGCTGTTAAGGATTTCGGGGGAAATGTGATTCTCACCTCACCCGAGCATGCCAGTGGGACTGACCGGTGTGCTGAAGCCCTTGAAAAGTTTACAGCAGAACATAACCGGATCGTGGATGTCGTGATTAATATCCAGGGAGATGAACCATTCATTCATCCCGGACAGATTCAGCATCTGATGACCTGTTTCAGTGATCCTGCTACCCAGATAGCCACCCTGGCAAAGGTGATAGAATCCACTGAAGAGTTAAATGATCCGAACATAACCAAGGTAGTCTGTAACCTCAGGCAGGAAGCCCTGTACTTCAGCCGTTCACCCCTCCCCCATATCCGGGGTAAAGAACGCCCGGAATGGATCCGGGATCACAACTTCCTGAAGCATATTGGTATTTATGCCTATCAAGCGGATATACTCCGTGAAATTACCCGGTTAAAACCCTCCAAACTTGAACTGGCAGAATCACTGGAACAGAACCGCTGGCTTGAGCATGGCTATACCATTTATGTTAAAACCACCGAATACGACAGTCTCTCCATTGATACACCCGAGGATCTGGAAAAAATTGTACGGCAGCAGATAAAGTAAATCTTATTCCAATCACTCTACACTCACTTTCATTACAGGCTGTTTCTGTCCATTGTTAATATTTTGCTTCTCCGATGCCCTGGATTCTGATATGATTTTACTAATTTTAACCCCTTATTCCAGGTATTGCTTTAGTATTAACCATTATATTCCAGTATATGAAAAAACTTCTACTCTACCTCATCATCTTCTGTTTTTCAGGATTGATACATGCACAAACCGATCTGATCATCTCAGAATATGTGGAGGGGTGGTCAACCAACAAAGCGCTTGAGATTTTCAACCCGACCGATGCGGCGATCGATCTGGGCGGTTATCGCATAACGCGGTATTCAAATGGAGCGGATATCCCCCCTCCTGAGACACAGTGGTATATCGATCTGCCATCTTTCGAGTTACAGCCTTACCGTTCCTACGTTGTGGTTCTGGATAAGCGGGATCCGGAAGGTGAGGGTCAGGAAGCTCCGATTTGGGAACAGCTGGAGCAGCGGGCGGATGTTTTCCTCTGCCCGGTATACGACATCAGCAAAGCGATGTATTTCAACGGGAATGATGCGGTAGCACTTGAAAAGAGCAACGGCACCCTGGTTGACCTCTTTGCCCGCTGGGGCCCTCCAGCTCCGGCAGAGGCTGAACTTCCGGATGGAGGCACGGTAGAAGCCTGGAGTGACACATACCCCTACTTTACCGGTGTGGGAAAAGCGATCACAGCAGATCATACCCTGATACGGAAACCGGGTATTTCCACAGGCGTGACCACCAATCCGTCGGAATTTAACGCACTGGAACAGTGGGATACACTTTCAGCCAACACCTTCGAATACCTCGGCTGGCATGATTTTGACCCGGCACCGGCAAACGAGACTCCTGCTTTCCCGATCTACTCCTACGAATTTGTTGTGGCTGAACAGGCTGCTGCAGGGACAGCTATTGGCAATCCGGTGGCAACCGATGAAGAAGAGGATCCGCTAACATATTACATCAATTATAACAACTTTGTTTATATCAGCGATGTCCGTCTGATCCCTTTTGAAATGAATATCCAAACGGGAGAAATCAAGGTATTCGATCCCAATGGATTGATCATAGCCGAACGCGACAGCTTCTGGCTCCAGGTAACAGCCCATGACGGTTATTCACAAACCCCGCAGGCTACCGTCCTGATCCGGGTCACCAACGAGACCGTCGTCCCGGTTACCGGGATAACCGTTACTGCAGAAGGGGGTAATACAACCATCGATACGCCCGCGGGTACACGTCAGCTTACCGCAACCGTGGAACCGGCAAATGCCACCATCAAACCGGTCTACTGGGTGGTGGAGAACGGTACCGGTGAAGCATCCGTGAACAGTGAGGGCCTGGTTACCGCAATGAAAGATGGGGATGTTATCGTAAAGGCTATCTCAAAAGATGGGTCGGGAACATACGGACAGATCGTAATCACCATCACCGGACAACCTTCATCCATCACACCTCCGGAGTATTCCAGCCTTGTGAAGATCTATCCCAATCCGGTTACCGGTTCATCATTTTCAATTGAATCACAAATGGGAATGACTGAGATCCGGCTGCTAAATATTACAGGAAGGGTTCTCCGTAAGGTATCACAACCTATATCATCACATGCTATCTCTTTACCCGTTGAGGGACTTAATCCGGGTATATATGTGCTACAAATTAAATTGGAAAATCAAACAGAAACATACCGGAAGCTGCTGATCAGATAGAGAGCACCGGGAGGAAGATCCACATC
>CAYZVJ010000106.1:0-8922 GCA_964481765.1 uncultured Rikenellaceae bacterium
TTTTTTTCGTTATTTTAGCTTCCATTAATCCAGACATCCTATCATGTTCGAATACATTCAAGGCAGGTTGGTGGAGCTAACCCCCACATATGCTGTAATCGAAGCGGGGAATATTGGGTACTTTATCCACATCTCGCTCAATACCTACACGAAACTGACGAAATCAGCAGAGGAAAAATTGTTTATTCATCAGGTGATCCGGGATGATGCGCACCTGTTTTTCGGATTTGCGGATAAGCGCGAACGCGAAATGTTCCTGATGTTGATCTCTGTTACGGGTATCGGAGCCAATACTGCCAGAATGATACTCTCCTCCCTGTCACCTACAGAAATAGAACAGGCAATCTTCGAAGGAAATGTCGCGTTGCTGAAGAGCATTAAAGGCATTGGGACGAAATCTGCTCAACGGGTAATTGTTGATCTGAAAGACAAATTCGGAAAAACCGCCGAAATAGATGAAATATTTGCTACAGAGAGCAATACTCTAAGAGAAGAATCGTTATCTGCTTTAGTGATGTTGGGCTTTTCCAAAGCTTCCGTTCAGAAAGTCCTGGATCAGATTCTTCAGCAGGAGAATGAAATTACCGTTGAAGAGTTGATCAAAAAAGCCCTGAAAAAACTGTAGTACTAAAAACTATTGCCCATTGGACTTTTGAAGAGAAGGTGTAAATATTCACTGGTATGGATTTGTTTTATTCTGCCTGGAATACTTCTTTCTACCCCTGCAGTTTATGCGGGTTTTGGAAGCTTTTCCTCGCCTGCTTTTCGGGTACAGCAGCAGGATACCGTCCCCAAGGAGCGGGATATAAACCTGCGGTATCACTTCGATGATCATTCCGGGAATCCCTACCTGAACGAACCGCAATCGGGGTTATACCTTGACCTTCCCTCAAACATTATTACCACCGTTACATACGATCCGGAAACAAATGAATACATCATTACGGAAAAAGTAGGGAACTTTAATTACCGGTTGCCCACATCGATGAGCCTGGAGGAGTACCGGAGGTATGAGTTTGAAAAGTCGATGAGGGAATACTGGAGGGAAAAAGCAAGTGGTGGCGGGGTGGATTACCGCGCTTCGCTAATACCCCAGTTGCGCATTGGAGTGGAAGCCTTTGATAAGGTGTTTGGAAGCAATACCATTGACATCGTACCCCAGGGGTCGGCAGAATTGATCTTTGGTGCCAACATTTCAAAAATCGATAACCCGGCACTGTCAGAAAAACTCAGGAAAGTCACCACGTTCGATTTCCAGGAAAAAATTCAAATGAACGTTACCGGGACTATCGGCGATAAAATGAAACTGGGAGTGAATTATAATACCGAAGCCACCTTTGATTTTGAAAACAAAACCAAACTGGAGTATGCAGGGAAAGAAGATGAGATCATAAAGAAGATTGAAGCGGGGGATGTAACACTACCATTAACCGGGTCCCTGATAACCGGAAGCCAGAGCCTCTTCGGACTGAAGACCGAGCTGCAATTCGGTAAACTGACCATCACCAGCATCTTTTCTCAGCAGAAAGGGAAAACATCGGTTATTGAAGTGAAAGGTGGAGCACAATTAAGTGAATATGAGATATATGCCGATGATTACGATGCCAATAAGCACTTTTTCCTTTCCCAATATTTCCGCAATAATTACGACCGGGCGATGCAGAATCTGCCCATCATTAATTCAGGGATCAACATCGAACGGATTGAGGTATGGGTAACCAATAAGACGAGAAACTTTGAGGATTCCAGGAATATCCTGGCATTGATGGACCTTGCCGAATCGGATGAGAACATCTTCAACACCATTCCGCAGTTTGCTCAAACCGGGTCGGGACCCTATCCCGATAATGACCTGAACGGGCTATACCAGGAGATGATCACCACCTATATGCAGGTGAGAAGCATTGACCAGATCACCTCGATCCTTGGACCACTGGCTCCGGATTTTCTCATTGGGCAGGATTATGAAAAGGTTGAAAATGCCCGCAAACTGAGTGAACGGGAATATACCATCAACAGAAAGCTGGGGTATATATCCCTCAATTCGGCATTGAATGCAGATGAGATCCTTGCCGTTGCCTATGAATTCACCATTGGGGGACAGGTTTTTAAGGTTGGGGAATTTTCATCCGATGGGGTCAGTGCCCCGGAAGTGCTCATTGTGAAGCTTCTCAAGGGGACCAACCTGTCACCCAAATTGCCTACCTGGGACCTGATGATGAAAAATATCTATGCTATCGGGGCATACCAGGTCGACAACCGTGATTTTGAGTTGAATGTTCTTTACCTGGACGATAAGACGGGTAATGCAGTCAACTACCTTACCGAAGGAGATATCAAGGAGAAGATCCTTTTGCATGTGTTGAATATGGACAACCTGAACTCCCAGCTGGAGCCTTCACCGGATGGCAAGTTTGATTTTATCGAAGGGCTAACCATCGATTCGAAAACCGGACGTGTTATTTTTCCCGTGCTTGAACCGTTTGGCAGGTACCTGAGACAACGAATCGGAAACGATGCTGTAGCGGACAAATATGTCTTTGAAGAGTTGTATGATTCAACCAAGGTAAAGGCACAGCAAATTGCCGAGAAGAATAAATTTATCCTTGCAGGGGTCTATTCATCTTCGTCGGGATCTGAAATTTCCCTCAATGCCATGAATGTACCCCAGGGCTCGGTTGTAGTAACAGCGGGGGGAATAAAACTGACGGAAAACGTTGATTATACGGTGGATTATAACCTGGGGCGTGTAAAGATCATCAATACCGGTCTTCTTGAATCGCAAACCCCCATCCGGGTCTCCCTGGAATCCAATCAGCTGTTTAACCTGCAGACCAAGACGCTCCTTGGGACTCATCTCGATTACCGCATTTCGGATGATTTTAACATCGGTGCAACCCTGTTGAACCTCACAGAACGACCGCTGACACAGAAGGTGAACATTGGTGATGAGCCCATTTCGAATACCATCTGGGGTCTGAACACTACCTATCATACCGAATCCCAGCTTTTGACCAATATCCTTGACAAGCTTCCTTTTCTGGACACCAAAACCCCATCCAGCATCACATTCACCGGTGAGTTTGCCCACCTGATCCCGGGGCACAACAAGGCGATCCAGAAGGAGGGCGTATCCTACATCGATGATTTCGAGGCAAGCGAGACACCCATTGATCTCAAATCACTGGCTGCCTGGTCAATATCAAGTACACCACAGGGGCAGGATGCCTTTTTCCCTGAAGCAAAACTCAACAACAATGTGACCTATGGATTTAACCGGGCAAAAATTTCCTGGTATGTGATTGATCCGCTCTTCCTGCGTAATAATTCAAGCACACCCAACCACATCAAGAATAATCCTGACCTTCAATCCAGTCATTTCGTACGGGAGGTGTTTGAAAAGGAGATCTTCCCCAACAAAGAGAGCCCCAGCGGTATACCGACCAACCTTGCCGTACTCAACGTTGCCTTTTATCCCGAGGAGAAAGGTCCCTATAACTATGATGTGGAACCATCAAGCTATTCTGCCGGTATTGGCGCCGGTGGAAGACTGAATGATCCTGTTTCACGCTGGGGAGGAATCATGCGGGAAGTTCAAACCAATGATTTTGAGGCTGCCAATATTCAGTTTATAGAATTCTGGTTAATGGATCCCTTCGTGGAGGATCCGGACCATCCGGGAGGAGATCTCTATTTCAACCTGGGAAATATATCGGAAGATGTGTTGAAAGATTCCCGGAAAAGTTTCGAAAACGGGCTCCCTACATCCCCTGAAATTACGCTGGTGGATACTACCAATTGGGGAAGGATCCCGCTCATCCAATCGCTGGTGAATGCGTTCGATAATGATCTCAGTTCGCGGAGGTACCAGGATGTTGGACTGGATGGTTTGAGGGATGAAGATGAAAAAACCTTCTTCGAGCCCTACCTGTCACAACTCCAAACCCGTGTTGATCCGGATGTTTATACCCTGATGGAAGAGGACCCGTCAAGTGATGATTTCCACTATTTCCGGGGGAGTGATTATGATGCCCGGGGACTGGATATTCTCACACGCTACAAAAAGTATAACGGGCTGGAGGGCAACTCACCCACCTCCGAGCAGTCGACTGAAGCTTATCCCACCACCGGATCGACCCTGCCGAATGTTGAGGATATCAACCGTGATAATACCCTGAGCGAAACGGAAAGCTACTACCAGTATCATGTCAGCCTGAAGCCCGAGGACCTGCAAATCGGCCAGAATTTTATTACCGATATTGTGACTTCAACGGTAAAGTTTGCCAATGGTGAGCAATCTTCTGTGAAATGGTATCAATTTCGGGTTCCCCTGACCGATTACCAGCGCATTGTGGGGCCTATTCAGGATTTTAAATCCATCCGGTTTTTACGGATGTTCCTTCGTGGTTTTCCGGAGGAGGTTATTCTGCGTTTTGCGAAGCTAAACCTGGTACGGGGTGAGTGGAGGAAGTACAATCTCTCTTTCCTGGAGGGTGGAGAGCGCATCACGATTCCTGAACCTTCCGATGGTTCATTCGAAATCTCTTCGGTGAATATTGAGGAAAATGCAAGCAAAGAGCCGGTGAATTATGTTTTACCACCCGGTTTTACACGTGAGATAGATCCGACAAACCCCCAGCTGCAACAATTGAATGAACAATCCATTGTGCTGAAGGTTCGTGATCTGGAGGACGGAGATGGCAGGGCAGCCTTTAAAAATGTTGACCTGGATATCAGGCAATATAAGAAAATCCGCATGGAGGTACATGGTGAGGCATTGCCCAATATACCCCTAATTGATGATGAAATCACCGTATTCATCCGGTTGGGATCGGATTATAAAAACAATTTTTATGAGTATGAAGTGCCCCTGAAACTAACCCCTCCGGGGCGATATAACAAGGATAGTGGTTCCGACAGGAGAATTGTATGGCCCGAAGAGAATAAATTTGTCATTAACCTTGATCTTTTTCACCAGACAAAACTGGCAAGAAATGAAGCCATGAGAGATCCCTCTTCAGGGATCAGTATCTCGGATATTTTCAGCCAGTACGACGGTAACAGCAAAATTAGCGTTTCGGGAAACCCGAACCTGAGCAATATAAGGACGATCATGATCGGTGTAAGGAATCCGCTAAAACAGCACAGCATGCAGCTGGATGATGGATTACCAAAGTCGGTCGAGGTATGGATCAACGAATTGCGGTTAACGGATTTTAACGAGCAGGGTGGCTGGGCAGCAAATGCCAGGCTTCAGGCCCGGCTGGCGGACTTTGGTACCCTGGACATAGCCGGAATGACAAGTCAGCCCGGATGGGGGAGCATTGAAAAAAAGGTGAATGAGAGAAGCAAAGAGCAGGTGATACAGTATGATATTTCAACAAACATGGACCTGGGACGCCTGCTTCCCGAAAAACTGAGAATGAGGGTTCCGGTGTATGTTGGCTATTCGGAAGGAATCATCAATCCCGAATACAACCCGCTGGATCCGGATGTCCCCTTGAAAGAAGCACTCGACCGCGCCTCCAGTGATGCGGAAAGGGATTCGATCAAAGAGATCTCACAGGATTATACCCGGATGAGAAGCATCAATTTTACCGATGTTACCGTGGAAAGAGGCAGCGGAAAAGCCAGACCGTGGAACCTGGCAAACTGGTCGCTGAACTATGCCTTTAATGAGAATTATTCAAGGAATATTAATACCGAAATAAACCTGACCAAAAATTACCGGGGAGGGATCAGGTATGTCTATAATTCCCGGCCGAAAAATATCACACCCTTTAAAAACGTGAACTTCCTGAATGCACCCTCACTCAGGCTGATCAAAGATATTAACTTCTATCCGGCGCCGAACTACGTTTCATTCAGAACGGACCTGTACCGGCACTATAACGAGGTGAAAACGAGAAATATAAATAATCCTTACCTGAAAATCGAACCAACCTTCAGAAAAGATTTTGAATGGAATCGTTATTATGATTTTAAGTATGATATCACCAAAGCCCTGAAATTTGATTTCTCAGCCAACAATACAGCCCGAATCGATGAACCGGAAGGAGGAGTGGATAAAGACCGGTATAAGGATGAATACCAGGCATGGAAAGATTCGGTGCTCACCAACCTGAAAAACCTGGGCAGAACCACCCGGTATCACCACGTCATTAATGCAACATATACTCTGCCGATCAATAAGATTCCACTGTTCAACTGGATATCTGCTTCAGCACGGTACAGTGCAACCTACGAATGGGATATCGGTCCTGTCTTCCCCGATAGCCTGGATATTGACCTTGGTAATACCATCATCAATTCGAATACGGCTCAACTGAACGGCCAGTTGAACATGATGAACCTGTACAATAAAGTGGGATTTCTGAATAAGATCAATCAAAGGTACCGGGGTGGTCAGCGGCAGCCGCCCAACGAGAAACGTTATAAAACCGTTACCTATCGGCGCGATAACCTGAGACTCACAGCCGGCGAGCCCAAATCCATCTATCACCGGCTGATGACAAAAGATATTGAAGTCACCATGATTGATCAGGATGGCAGGGAGGTCGAAGGGGACCTGGTTATTGAAAACGACCGGAAAGTGGTTTTTACTGCGGCAGAGGATTACCAGAGCGTTAGCGTGGAGATCGTAGGGCAGATTGAACGAAAAGAGAGCCCGCTGATCTTAATCGGTGAGACGACTGCGCGGTTCTTTATGGCGGTGAAAAATATTTCCATCTCCTATTCAGAAAATGAAGGAACAATATTACCCGGGTATAAACCGGGAACAAAATACCTGGGTATGGATCAGGCGAATGGTGAGCTGGCACCCGGATGGGCGTTCATCCTTGGCTGGCAGGATGAGGGATTTGCCGATAAAGCGGTTAAAAACAATTGGTTAACGCTCGATTCACTGGTGAATAATCCCTTCACTATGACCCATAGCGAAAACTTTAACCTCCGGAGTTCCATTGAACCCTTTGGCGGAATGCGGATAGACCTGACCGCTAATCGCCGGTTCTCACAGAACATGAGTGCCTACTATGTTGCCGATGTGAATGGGAATTTCCCGGATAGCACAAGAAACAGAATGCTAACCGGGAACTTCAGCATGACCTTCTTTACCGGGTTTACCGCTTTTGAGAAAATATCATCCAAAGACAATTATCGCTCTGAAAATTTTGAACGGTTCAAACGATACACATTCACCATTTCCGAAAGGCTGGCAAAGCAACGACAAAGAATGGATCCCGGCTATAACCCGGATATAGATCCTGAAACCGGATTGCCGATTACCACCGGTTATAATAACGGTTATGGATTGACATCGCAGGAGGTGCTGATTCCTGCATTTCTTGCTGCATACTCAAAACGTGACCCCGATAAAATCTCGCTCGAAACATTTCCCTCCATCCTGAGCATCCTTCCAAACTGGCGAATTGTCTATGAGGGATTGACCAACATTGACTTTATACAACGGTTCCTGAAAACGGTCACCATAAGCCACGCATACCGATCCTCTTTCGATATCGGATCCTATACCACAAACCTCTATTACCAGGAGGAGGGTGGGATTAACCACATCCGTGATATCCAATACAATTACCTGCCAAGGTATGAAGTTATCAATGCCAGCATCAACGAACAGTTCAGTCCCCTGGTGAATGTCGACCTCACCTGGATCAATGATATGACCACACGGTTCGAAATGAAAAAGAGCCGGACACTGGGCCTGAGTCTGGCAAACAACCAGCTAACCGAGGTAAACAGCCAGGAATATGTGGTGGGTGCCGGATACCGTTTTAATGATGTACAGATCACGTTGAGAACGGGGGGCCAGCAACGGGAATTACGAAGTGATTTAAACCTCAGGGCAGATTTTTCGATACGTGATAACAAAACCATCATTCGGAAACTGGTTGAAGATGTTGACCAACCCACCGCAGGTCAGCGGATCCTGACCATAAAAGTCACGGCCGACTATGTATTGAGCGACCGCTTTAACCTGAGGTTGTTTTTCGACCGGGTCGTGAATGATCCGTTCGTAGCCCTGACCTTCCCAACAGCAAATACAAACTTCGGTTTCAGTATCCGTTTTACCCTGTCCCAGTGATGGGTAGTGTATACCGGGGATTGGATCCATGGGATTACACTTCAGGTAATTCAGGTTAGCCAATGGATAAAAATGAGCATTACCCGATTAATTTCACCCTGACGCCCACAGTTTTTCTAAAAAATGGTTAATTTTGAAAGCATCATATTGACCAATAATAAATCGTATCATCATGAATGTTCCAGAAAATTTGAAGTATACCAAAGATCATGAATGGATCCGTGTTGATGGGGATGAAGCCTTTGTCGGGATTACAGATTTTGCCCAGGGGGAACTGAGCGATGTAGTATTCGTTGAGATTGAAACCGAAGGTGAACAGCTTAACAAAGAGGAGGTCTTTGGAACGATCGAAGCGGTGAAAACCGTCTCCGATATGTTCATGCCCGTTTCAGGTAAGGTACTGGAAGTGAATGCTAAACTGGAGGATAGTCCGGAAATCGTTAACAAGGACCCCTATGGGGAGGGTTGGATGATCAAAATATCGATCGATGATCCTGCTGAACTGGAGGATTTGCTGACCGCTGACCAGTACAAAGAATTAATTTCCGGGTAATATTGCATTCCAGGAAAGACCACACGATATCGTTGATATACTCACCGGGGGAGGGAGGCAAAACTGAGCTACTATCTCCCGGTGATTTTTTTCTGATGCATTCTGACTGCGAAACAGAGGATAAGCAGCAAGGTTAAAAATGTAACCGTACTTTGTCAGTCCAGCAACGCGTTACTCCATGGGTTGGTTCCCTTTCAGCATGAACAACAGAAGGAGGATGCCGGAGATCAGTCATTTGCTCTTTCTCCTCATCCTGGCTGTTGCC
>CAYZVJ010000107.1:0-8471 GCA_964481765.1 uncultured Rikenellaceae bacterium
CAGGAAAGGAGTTGATTGTAGCCGGCACATATGAAACAAAGTTCGAAACAAAAGACACGACAATCTTCTCTTCCGGCCGTAAGGATATTTTTATCAGGAAATTTGATACTACGGGGAATGAATTATGGATAAAAAGTATCGGTGGTGATTTTGATGACAAAGCCAGGGCAATTGCGATTGATACAGCCGGTAATGTTTGTTTTTCAGGATCGTTTAACCATTCCATAATACTACAGGACACGGTTTATGTTTCTCATGGTGAACAAGATCTGTTTCTTGTCAAAATGAATCCTGCCGGGGATATAATCTGGACAAAACACTGGGGTGGGAAACAATCGGATGAAATAAATGGTATAAGTATTGATTCATCCGGGAATCTGTTCACGCTTGGATCTTTCAGGGGAACAACCATCATGGATAAGGATACCATTTCCAGTTTTGACCGGCAAAGCGATATCCTCTTTTTAAAATTTGACCGAACGGGCAGGCAACTGTGGTGTAAGCGTTTTTTTGGAACATCAGAAGATCTGGGACATACTATTTTGACCGATTATTCGGATAAGATCTGCATTATGGGTTCCTTTTCCGATGACCTGGTTACAGATCAGGAAGCAATTTTCTCCCACGGATTAAAGGACATTTTCATAACGAAGTATATTGATCCCTGTACAGTCATTCCATTCGACTTGCCGGACACCCGGGTATTGTGTGAGAACAGCTACGACACGCTTGATGCAGGAACTGGTTTTCTAGAATATGATTGGAACAAAGGCAGTGGTGATAACCGGTATTTTGAAATCTACGAACCAGGAAGTTACATTATTGAAGTCACGGATCAATTTGGATGTAAAAAAAGTGATTCAATTCACGTGCTATTGGATTCTATTCGCATTGCATTTCAGGTGACCGATGAGTTTCTTCCAGATGGGAAAAACGGTTCAATTCATACTTCCGTTTCGGGTATTTCGGATCAATTCTCATACCTGTGGAATACAGGAGATACGACACCTGACCTGTTAAATTTGATTCAGGGTAATTATTCCCTTTTTGTGAGTGACAGTTTTGGTTGTTCTTCTTTTGTTGAAATCCCGGTGGGATTGGATGTTTCATCAGGGATACTATCTCTTTCAAATTTCCCAAATCCGTTCATTGAAACAACAAATATTCTTTATTCTATCCCGGATGATATGTGGATCGATATTTCGCTTTTCGACATGAATGGGAAAAAACTTTTTACCATTGTAAATAGTGAGGAAAAATCCGGAATTCATCAAATGGAATGGAACAGAAAGGATTTACCAAGTGGGGTTTACTACCTCCAGATCAGAGTTACGGATAGTGTTTTATCAAGAAAAATAGTTATAACGGATCAATAAATAGTACATGAAGTCATCCTTTTCCATATGGGGTTTTATCTTCGTTATCTTATTTCCACTCTCACGTTTCTGTAATGCCCAGGAGTCTTTCCCCCAGCTGGAAAACATCATTCCACCCTCTCCCACTGCATCTTCTCTGGGTATGTATGCAGAAATTCCGGTCACTCTATATACCGGTAGTCCTTCTATACATATTCCGCTTTGGGAGGTCCAGGGCAGAAAGTTATCCTTTACTATTTCTCTCGACTATCATTCATCAGGAATAAAAGTGAATGACATCGCCGGGTGGACAGGTCTTGGTTGGTCCTTGAATGCAGGTGGGATCATAACCCGAACGGTACGAGGAATAGCTGACGATCATCCCATGGGGTATTTATCACTGCATGGGAATCAACTTCCTTCACTGGGAACTAATCTTGATCTGTTCGGACCATGGAAGCCTCCGGGAGAGGATGATTTAGAGATGAACCTATACCTATCTGAAATTGCCGATGGCAGGGCAGATTCACAACCAGACATGTTTTTCTTCAACGTTAATGGTCGAAGCGGTAAGATTATATTGAACGGAAATGGGCAACCGGTGGTTATTCCGCACCAGAATTTAATCGTTTCGTATAACCGGGATCAATCGGGAGGAATAGACACCTGGGAGATCGTAGATGAAAATGGAACAAGGTATCAATTCGGAGGATGGGATGCTTCTGAAATCTCGACACCCATCAATGAAGATGGATCAAGAAGAGAATCGTTCATTTCAAGCTGGTATTTAAAGCAAATTCGTTCAGCCAATAATGAGGACAATATAGTTTTCAGCTATATTGATTATCATAGTGGCCGCCGTGATCCTCTACCTCAGAAAAAAGTTGGCAATTCCGATCCAAACTGGGATGACCTTGAAAGATACAGTCAGACAGACATTGATGGTAAATTTCTCAGGGAAATAGAATATTCAAAAGGAACCATTCTGTTTAACACCTTGTCGTTTGGTGGCTATCCCGGAGGTGAAATAACAGGTTTGGACCGGATTACGATAAAGGAACTATTTTCACAGGAAACGGTTAAAATCTTTCAGTTCGATTACAGTTTTTTCGAGACTGCCGCTTATGGAACATGGCATGATTATCTTCCTCCCTCCAGAAGATTGAGGTTGGATAACATCACAGAATTATCCGGCAATGGAGAATCAGCCAACCCACCTTATATGTTCTTTTACAACTCAACTCCTCTGCCTCCAAGAGGGTCATATGCTCAGGATCACTGGGGGTATTTCAATGGCGCATACAATGAATATTTTATTCCGGAGGTAACTATCCGGAATTACAGGCAATACGACAGTATTCCTCCAACAGGCAATAATGCAAGAGGTAAGAATATTGAAAAGCTAACCGGGATAAACCTTAACCTGCCTCAGTTATCTGAAGCGATCTGGAGAACCCGGGGTGCAAACCGGGAACCAAATGAAGACTTCATGAAAGCCGGAATGCTCCAACGGATTGTTTATCCAACCGGGGGGAGTACCGTTTTTGAGTTTGAGCCACATGATTTCGGATACATCTCATTGCCAAGGAAACCGATGCAATCAAGGATTTCAGCTTCCTATGATGCTACTCATTATTCTTCGACTCAAAACATGGCATCCCTGAATATTAACCATGATCAGGAGATCAGGATAATTCCCCTTTTTTATGTTTTGAAGGGAAGTATTAAGGATGCTCCACCCGGTCAGGAAGATACGCCTCCCTCGAATCTATCCAGCATATTTATTGTAAGTGAACCCAAAATTGATGAGGATCCGGATACCATTTTCAGTTTGTCATTCCAGGATTACATGATTACGGCACATGGATTGGAAGCAGTCTTTAACATCTGGATACCAGCAGGGCATTATGCAATGGGTGCTTTATCAGAGGAGGAAGGGGATTACACGGAAATGATTATATATTCCGATTCGGTATCACCCTTTGACGAAACCTATCCCATCTATTCGAATGATTATGAAAATCTGACGATTATTGCCGGCAAAAGGATCTGGGAGGATGATGAAAGTTATTATTGTTCTGAAATAGCTGATATTGGACAGGAAGACGAGAACCTGGTTAAAATTGAATTCCTTTTCAAAAGCAAGGTCCATCCGAATCAGATCAGCGCATTCGGTTTGGATATTCCCTTATCGATGGTCAGGATAAAGGATTTCAGTAATCCTGAAAACATCATCTTCGAAAGGATGTATTCAGGGAAAGAACAGATCAGGTGGTATCCGGATCAGGAAGAATGGATTATGCAACAATCCTTTTCGAAACTCATGAATCCGGGGAAATACCTGATTGAATTCATTCCCAGGATTAAAACAGAAACCGGTTATATCAGCATGACATGGAGAAAGGCGGTTGCAACGCATAATCATAAAATCACAGGTGGTCTGCGGGTAAGAAAGATCATTAAAATTGACAATGAATCCGATACGATTGGTATACGAGAGTTTGATTACACCATCAAGCATGATGGGATAATCCGGTCAAGCGGTATTCTTCAATCATGGCCCTCCTATTACGATGTACCTGATCAGATCTATTATTTAAATGAAGATAATCCTATTGCCATTTCCTATGCTCCCATAACCCTCTATTCATCAGGAAAAAATTTACTGGGTTCAACTCAGGGGAGTCATATCGGATACCGTCAGGTGACAGAATCCAGTCCCGTTGCAGGTAAAACCATCCATCGGTTCACATCGGCATGGGAGTACCCTGATATCAGCAACCTTTCATTTCCATATCCACCTGCCACAAGCTTTGATTGGAAGAGGGGTTTAAAAAAACAAACAGAAAAACTATCAAATGATGGGCTATTAAGGGAAGTTGAAACCATTACGTTCAACTCATTTGAAGATTCCACCCACCTGGTTTACATTCCAGCTTTTGTGGTCGCACGTAAATTCCCTGAATCGAATTCGGCATTTGTCTTTCAAAAATATGCCAATGTCTCCTCCTGGAATTATCCAAAAGTAAAGAAAACAAGCCGATTTGATATACAGGGTGAGAATCCCATACAATTTGTTGAATCGTATCTATATGATCCCGATCATCTTCAAATAAAACAGGTAGAACGTGTGGAGAGCGACAACAGTATTTATCTCCAAAAATTCTATTATCCTGGGGATACTGAGATTGAACCATCGGAGATAAACAACGGTCTGGTTCAAAAACATATGGTAAATACGATCCTGAAAAAAGAGACAATAAAAAATGGGCAGTTAATTGCAGGGACTAAAACCAATTACGGGTTTTTCAATGGTTCACAGCTACTACCAGCATCCAATGAACTATTGGAAGGAACAGCGTATGAAGTAAAATTGATTTTTGATCAGTATGATGGTAATGGGAACCTGTTACAGTACCATACACCTGGAGATCTGTATCACTCCATTAACTGGGGGTGGGCAGGGACTTATCCTGTAGCTGAAACCACCAACTCAGTCTATAAAGAAAACGTGAATCTATATCCTGCCGAGTCAAGAACAACCAAATATGCTTACCAGCCTCTCATAGGTGTCAGGTCGATTACGGCGCCGGATGAAAGGTCTACCTTTTATGAATATGACGATTTTGGAAGACTAACCTTGATAAGAGATCAAGATCAAAATATAGTAAAGCGTATTGACTATCATTTTAAACCTAATAAAGGAGACACAACCAGAACATACTGGACCCAACAATATTTTGAAGAATCCACACCTGCTGATTTTATCCTTACAGACAATGTCATTGTTGTTAAAAACTGTACCGGCAGGCTTTCCGTTTCAGGAGGATCACTTGGATCAAATGCTGAATGGAAATGGTATGTGGGTTCCTGTGGAGGAACATGTATTGGAAGTGGTTCTGAAATTGTAATAGCACCCCTTACAACAACTACTTATTATGTGAGGGCAACCGGTGACGCAAATTCAACGATATGCCGTGATATCACTATTGAAGTAGTTTTACCAACCTTTAATCTCCTGCTTTCAGAACTTGCCTTTGATTACAGGGGGAATACTGAAGATCCGACTACCATTGAGACCAATTATACCGGATGTGATCCATGGAATGTTTCCGAAGATGACGAATGGCTATCAATAACCAACCAGAATGATAACAATTTCACGATTCTGTGTAATCAGAATGACAGTCCAAACTCACGCACCGGTAAGATCTTTCTATATGGTGATGGAGAGGTATTGTTTATACCTGTTCACCAGACCGGTTCAGTCCATCTTGAAATCAGTTACCTTCCAACGACTATCCTGTCTGGTGATGATGTATCTCTCACCGCCACCGTTTTGAACGGGACCTCGCCCTACCGGTATACCTGGGAGACCCGGGTGTCCGGAGCAACCGGGTGGACCACGGTGCGTGATTATACCGGCAGCGAGCCGTTGGATACCCTCCTTATCCCCGCAGCGACCGTCAGCTTCGATCTGCGGTGCAGCGTGACAACCGGCGGGAAGACCGTCATGCAGGAAATCGAGATTATTGTTGCGGAGTGAAATGAGAAATTCGGGATGAGCAGTGAACAGTGAGCAGTACGCAGCAGGCAGTACTCAGTAGGCAGCAGGCGGTAGGAATAGTCCACAGTCGCCAGTCTTCAGTCAACAGTCCAAAAACCATCCACCATTCACCATTAACCAATAACTAAATTCGCTATCTTTATTCATTCGAAAACCAATACCATTCATCATGAAAAAAGTGATCGCTTTCTTTTTGATTATAGTATTTCCCTGGCTGCTAATCCATGGCCAGGAGAACCGAAAGGTTCCCTCTTTTGAAGAGGTGTTGTCCCTTAAGGGTGCCGGCATGCCTTTTATTTCGCCTGACGGAAAGCACGTTGTTTTCACCGTCAGCCAGACCGACTGGGATAAGAACCGCACCGACACGGAGATCTGGATCTCGAAAAACGGGGGCACGCCCTTCCAGCTGACCAACAACCCGGAAGGAAGCAGTTCCGGACCCCAATGGTCACCCGACAGCAAATGGATCGCCTTCACCTCGGAGCGTGGAAATAAAAACCAGATCCATGTGATCCGTGCGGATGGAGGCGAAGCCTTCCCGGTGACCCGCACGGATGAGGGGGTGGGTGGTTTCGAATGGTCACCCGACGGGAAAATGATCGCTTTTACCATGACAGAGAAAGAGGAGAAGAGTGACAAAACCCGGAAAGAGCGGTACGGAAGCTATTCCGTGGAAGACGAGGAGTATCGCCTCACACGGTTGTGGGCTATCGGGTTCGATCCGGCATTCCTGGAGTTTTATCCCCTCCCCTGTTACGAAACGGATTCTGCAAAAAAAGCGGATCTATGCCGGAAATGGCCTGAACCGGAACCCCTGATCGACAGCGTGGATTTTACCATAACCGGGTTTGAATGGTCACCCGACGGGAAAATGATCGCCTTCAACCACCAGCCCGATCCGCTGATCAACTCCTGGACAAAATCGGATATTTCGATCCTGCATGTTGATACGAAAAAGATCATGCCGCTGGTGCAGAATCCGGCTGCCGACGGATTCCTTGACTGGTCGCCCGACAGCAGATCCATTCTTTACAGCAGCGATGTGGACAACGCTACCTCCAATTTCTACATGAACAGCCGGTATTTCCGGATCGATATTGACGGCTCAAACGGGAAGGAGCTGGCAACCGGGTTTGATGAGAATCTCTCGGGCCTGACCTGGACGAAGAAAGGGATCTACTGCACTGCATACCAGCAAACGGTTCGCCCGCTTTTCCTGATGGACCCTGACAAGGGCAGTTTAAAACCGATCATGGCCACGCCGGCCCGGATCTATGCGTTCACCCTTTCAAAAGCCGGTGATAAGATGGCAATCATGGGAGCAAACGACGAGAGCCTGACCGAGATCTACCTGACGGACCTGGGTAAAAATCCGCCAAAAAAGATCACCGATTTCACCGGGCAGATCAGCAACTGGAAATACTCAAAACCGGAGGTGATCACCTGGAAAAGCAAGGATGGCACGACGATCGAGGGAGTGCTTCACAAACCGATGGATTACGACCCTGGTAAAAAATACCCCCTTTTGGTCAACATTCATGGCGGTCCGACCGGAATATCGGTGCCCTCCCCCGTACCGGCCTATGTCTACCCGATCCTCCAGTGGCTTGATAAGGGTGCGCTGGTGCTGATGCCAAATTACCGCGGATCAGCCGGTTACGGAGAAGATTTTCGGAAGCTGAACGTGGAGAACCTGGGTGTGGGAGACATGTGGGATGTGATGTCCGGGATCGATTACCTTGACCAGGAGGGATTGATCGACACCGATAAAATGGGCGCCATGGGCTGGAGCCAGGGAGGATACATCTCGGCATTCCTGACCACCAATACGGACCGGTTCAAAGCCATATCGGTCGGTGCGGGGATCTCGAACTGGATGACCTATTACGTGAATACCGATATCCACCCCTTTACCCGGCAGTACCTGAAAGCCACACCCTGGGAGAACGAGGAGATCTATCGGAAAACATCGCCGATGACCAACATAAACAACGCCTCGACACCCACCCTGATCCAGCACGGGGAATTTGACCGCAGGGTTCCCATACCCAATGCCTATGAACTCTACCAGGGATTGCAGGATGTGGGCGTGGAAACAAAACTGATTGTCTATAAAGGATTCGGTCACGGGATATCCAAACCCAAGGAACAGCTGGCTGCCATGTGGCACAACTGGCAGTGGTTCGGGAAACAGATCTGGGGTGAGGAGATCGAGATACCGGTTGGGGAGGAATGAGAAGGAAGTTAATGGTTAAAAGTTAAAAGTTAATTGTTATGCCGAAGGCCCGCCTGCCACCTACCCGGCAGACAGGGTCGGGCAGGCAGGAAGGATAGTAGTGGTTAGGCAGCAGGCTACAGGCAGAAGGCGGCAGGGAAAAGAAAGCAGTGAGTTGTGAGAAATGAGTTGTGAGAGAAAAAAGTAGGCATTACACAGCAAGCAATTAGCAGTAGGCAGTCTTCAGTCTTCAGTCCACAGTCGGTAGTAAAAACCATTTACCAATCACTAATAACTTTTCCCGTAAGGGATGCCTACGGCATAACTATTAACT
>CAYZVJ010000108.1:0-8393 GCA_964481765.1 uncultured Rikenellaceae bacterium
GGTTTTACCGGATCTTCCTGGTCGAGCAGTGTATTGGTCCCTTCGTTGTAAACGATAAAGAAATCATTTCCTTCCCGTGGATTGTATCGCAGTCGAAAGTTAGAAATAATGGTCTCGATCTCGCTGTTGTATTGAATGAAAGCGCTGGCAGAAAGTTTTGTGCTGAACATATAGAGCAATTTCAGTTGCCCGATGTGTCCCAGGTAATCCTGGTTGCGTTTTTTGAAATTTAACCGGTTTATCTGGTACATCCCGCTAAGGGCGAGGCTGGAATTGATATTCCATGTCGGGGTCAAAGTAAATGAAATCCGGGTTCCATCATAAAACTGACCCAGATCAAACTGCCCCAGTGTATAAAGACTTCGGGACATGGGGGTCATAAGAAATCCCATGGCTGAAAAATATTCGTATTTTCCTACCGGGATATTAGCTTCTTCAGAAAACTCAAACTCTTCATCCACATCCTCCAGGTTATAACTCAGTGAGAGGCGTCCCTGCATCATGCTTTTTGTCGTGAAGTTCCAACCGGGCCCGTATCTTGCCGATTCGAGGGTTCCATCCTCCACCCGGTAAAAGTTCATTACACTGACATTGACATTGTGGGAATATAACTTCGAGTGTTCATCCGGAAGCCAGCCATACTGAAGTTGAATGCGGTAGACGTAATAATCATCTCTCATCTCGAAGCCCATACCGGGATTGAATTCTTCTCCTGACCAGGAAAATGCAGCATCGTAACCGATTCCTTTCTGTGAACGTCTTTGCCAGCTTAACCGTACTCTTGACGGTTTCATTGATGCAATGGTGTTGGCGCTATCGGTTTCGAAGCTCTGTGCCCACTTGACATCCAGGTAATCGTCTCCGAATAAACGAAAGATACCGTCCAGTCCGTAAGCAATATTGTACGCTCCATTCATACCCAATCGGGAGGTATACATTCCCCCGATATAACTGTAAGGATTGATCACCTGTCTTCTCAACCGGAGGACACCGAAATTTTCGGATGGTACCGTATCAAAAGGTGCTGTCTGCATATCAAGGAATCCGAGATCCCATTTACCTGCCCTGCCATAGACCCGCAGCCCACCATATATTCTAACCGGAAGAAGCTCTTCATCTTCGTTTTCAAAGAGTCCGATCCTCCTGCTGTAGAAAAGATCATTTGAACCTCCGAAGCTGAAACTGAATGTGCTGGATCGTTCCTGGAAGAATAGTCTTTTCTCGGGGAAGAAGAGGGTAAACCGGGTCAGGTTAACCTGCTGATCATCCGCCTCGACCTGTGCAAAATCGGTATTTAATGTAAAGTCAAGTGTGAGGTTACCAGTGAGCCCGTATTTAATGTCCAAACCTGCTTCTATGCTGGGCTCACTCTCCTTGATGTATTTCGTTTCTTCATCGTTCAGGTCATTATTCATGGTATACCCCGCGAGGGCATAGGGAGCTATGTACAACGGTTTTTTTGATTCAATATCTTCAAAAAAAACCTTCTGGGTCTGGGAAGGTTTCATCATAGCAAAATCACCATACTTCGGATGGATTGCCGGGAATATGATCGTTTCGTTTTTATGAGGGATCCAACGCCAGACCGTTATTCCCATAATGGTACTATCACCGTTATCCTGAAACCGGATGCTGGATATGGGTATGCGGATCTCTGCAAACCACCCCTCATGATTGACAACCGTTTCCACATCCCAGAAGGTGTTCCAGCTCTGGTTAAAGGGCATATGCTCTCTACGACCAACAGCATCGTTGAAAATAGTCATATCAGCCCGCAGCCCGGATGGGGTTGTTGAAAATGCAATCGCGTTTTCGTTATCGTTGAAATTATCAATGATGATCCCAAAACCATCGCTATTCCCCCCAAACTCATCTCTCTTTTTGGTATTTTCCTGTATCTCTGAAGGGTTCTTGTCATACATTCTGCCGGAAAGTAGCAGGTATTGATCGTTATAACATAACCTGATCTCTGTCTTCTCAGTGGGTTCGTTGCCGTGAATCGGTTGGAACATAACTACAGGAAAAGGATCCACCTCATCCCAGAATGTTTCATCCGGAATGCCGTCAAACACCAATTCTCCATCCGTTTTCGGGATGATGATTTTCTCCTGTGCTGATACGGAATACCAGCAAAAGACAAGAAGAGAAAACGGAATGATAATGTATTTTTCGTATACCAATTTCATCCTGTTGTACAGGATATTGTTCGATTTCTTATTACAAAAATGCTAAGATAGAAATATTTTCAACCTCTCTGGTCTGAGTGGTATAAATCATAACCATGACTGATTGAATTTATTTCACGATGATCTTTGGTTATATTCGAGGAAATAGCTGTAAATTTGCACATCCTTTTCAATCGGTTCTTAGGAGGAGTACGGTTTAACCAAAAGGATATACAAACGCTTTTCATGATACATGCTAAATGAACGAACTTACATCAGGCTCACATGGAAGCGACACATCGTTCGCCCTGATCGATGGTGTTGCCCCGGCTGATCTGAATATTTCCCGAGAAACTGAGGAGCTCAGGAAAATTGTCGGGGATGAGAAGAACTCACAGTTAGAGCGTCTGGAAGCCTATGAAGATATCATGAATATTGAAGTGGGAGACACTTCACTCACCAGAGCCAGGAATCTTGAACGTGAAGCAGGTTTACGGCAGATCTACCTGAAGTTTGAAGGAGGGAATCCAACGGGGACTCAGAAGGACCGGATAGCCTTTGCTCAATGCCTGGATGCGTTACGGAGGGGATACGACACCATCACTGTAGCAACCTGTGGGAACTATGGCGTAGCTATTGCTTTGGCAGCGTACCTGGCAAATTTACGATGTGTTGTGTATATACCCGAAAACTACCATACACGACGAATCACCGAAATGGTCAAACTTGGAGCGGAGATCAGGCGACCCCCGGGGGATTATGAAAATGCAGTATCTGTCTCCATTAATATTGCAATCGAGAAGGAATATTATGATGCCAATCCGGGTGGTGCAAACAAACATCTTCAGTTTATCGCCTATGCTGAAATTGCCAATGAGATCTATGATACTATTCGTGATGCGCCGAAGGTTATATCCGTTCCTGTATCCAACGGGACTTTGCTTGCCGGGATATACCGGGGATTCACCACACTGTACAAGAGGGGAAAAACCTCACGTATTCCCAAAATGGTTGCCGGATCAGCATTCAAGAAAAATCCCATCATTCTCTCCTATAAGCGAAACCTGGCAAGTTGTGAAGACATCAAACCGGAGGCCATAAAAGAGACCCTGGTCAATGAGCCGCTGATCAACTGGCATTCCCTGGATGGGGATGAAGCACTGATAGCCATCCGTGAGTCCGGGGGTTGGGCAGATGATATCAGTGATTCAAAACTGCTGAGTTACGCTAAATCCCTCCGCGATAAGGAAGGATTAAACGTTTTACCTGCATCGACAGCAGGCTTAATTGCTTTTTTGCAGGAACATTATAGTGAACCCATGGAGGGAGACCGATATGTCTCTATTTTAACGGGAAGGAAATAAACGACTAAATGAATCAAACAATGGAAGGAAATGCAATTGTGTATTGTGAGGGTGCTTTTAACACCACCAACGGAAAAACAGCACACGGTCTTGTACGATTTACAGAAAGATACAGGGTAATTGCTGTCATTGATTCACAATATGCCGGGAGGGATGCCCTGGAAGTCCTGGATGGAAAATTCGGGGGAGTCCCTGTGGTATCATCACTGGTTGAAGCGATTGAGGTTGGAAAAGGGAAAGGAGCCTATCCAACTCATCTGGTCATCGGGATTGCCCCCGATGGCGGCAAACTTCAGGGTAATACCTGGAAAGATGTCAAATATGCACTGGAACATAAGCTCAATATTGTATCCGGTTTGCACGATTTTATTTCTGATGAAGAGTTGTTCAGGGATATTGCCAGGGAGAACGAGTTGACCATACGGGATGTCCGTAAACCCCCGATGAGGAAATACCTGCACTTTTTTTCGGGGAAGATTGAGAAAGTGGATTGCCTGAAACTGGCTATACTGGGAACTGATTCTGCCGTTGGCAAGCGAACAACTGCCTGGAGAATAGTTCACGGATTGCGGAAAAACGGGTATAAGACAGAACTGATCGGAACGGGTCAAACTTCCTGGATGCAGGGAGCACGCTATTCCGTAATTGTGGATTCCCTGGTAAATGATTTTGTTTCGGGTGAGATTGAACATGCGATTTATTCGGCATGGGTCGATGAGAAGCCCAATGTGATCATCATCGAAGGGCAGGGAAGCCTGATGAACCCGGCATACCCGGGCGGATATGAGATCCTTGCTGCCGGGCGTCCCGATTTCGTGATCTTACAGCATGCTCCAAAACGACTTGAATACGATGGTTTCCCCGGGTATACAATCCATCCGCTGGAACAGCAGATAGAAGCCATTGAACTCATTTCAGGTAAGAAAGTATTAGCCATTACCATCAATCATGAAAAGATGGAGATGGAAGAGGTACCTGCCATTTGTTCATCCATTTTTAAAACGACCGGTTTGCCTGCCTTTGATGTCTTACTGAACGGTGCGGATGAACTCGTTCAAATGCTTAAACCACATATTAAGCAGATGACCATTCCTCTCGTTAGTTGATTGCCATGAAGGAAGATAAAATACCGGGAACAAACCAGGCGGAACGGAATCCGTTGGATAACCTTGTGGTAATCGATGAGATGACAGTCGGACCAGTAACAATCCGTGATAATAAAATTTCTTCACCCTACCGGATACAAATCGGTAAAAAGGAAGAATCAATGGAATTGGTCTACTCGTATGAAGAGCCGGTATTCAATCCCGATGATGGCAGTAGCCCTAACCTGGCGAGCATGATCACGGCACAGGTAGCGCTCAATTATGGGCTTTTTTGCCGTAAAATCATATTCGATGGGGTATTTGACAATACCGATAAGCAATTCATCCGGGATATGATGGAAAATACCTCGCGAGAGATCTATGTAAATAAGTTCCTGGAACCAAATCCTTTTTTAACAGGAGCAGCCTGCAACATAAATGTTATTAAGCTCAGAAAATACACAGTGGCAAAAATAGAGTTCATCAACACAAGCTATCCGGATTCCGACATTCATTGGGATGCATGGAGTGTAGACCGGAACCGGCATGTCATACTGAGCAGCGGGGGGAAGGATAGTTTATTAACGTATGGAATCCTTAAAGAGATTGCAAAGGAGACCCACCCTGTTTTTATCAATGAATCGGGAAGGCACTGGTTCACATCCCTGAATGCCTATCGCCATTTAAAAAAAACGGAACCGAATACAGCACGGGTATGGAGTAACTGCGACCGGGTATATAACTGGATGCTTCGGCACTTTCCATTCATAAGGAAAGATTTCAATGATGTCCGGGCGGATGATTATCCGATCCGGTTATGGACAGTGGCTGTATTTATTTTCGGGGCAATCCCGTTAGCACGGAAACGACAGGCAGGCAGGATCCTGATCGGCAACGAATACGACTGTACCCGCAGATCTTCCTTAAAGGGGATCACACACTATGATGGTTTGTATGACCAAAGCCGCTATTTTGATAATGCCCTGTCACGGTATTACATGAAAAAAGGTTGGCGATTGAGCCAGTTTTCTATTCTGCGCAGCCTTTCTGAAATACTGATATTAAAAATTCTTGTAAAACGTTATCCGGAACTTCAGGAGCAACAGGTCTCCTGTCATGCAAGCCATGAATCCGGGGGACGGATCTTCCCGTGCGGAAAATGTGAAAAATGCCGCAGGATAGTCGGTATGCTCAAAGCCCTCGGTGAAGATCCGTCAAGATGCGGTTATACAAAGGAGCAGATCGATCAATGTATCCAGGCATTGAATTCCCGTAAGGTGAAACAGATCGGTACCGATGCTGCTCATCTGTATCACATGTTGCTTGAGCAAAGGATTATCGACTTGAATGAATATACGAAAGGCCTTGCCAGGGCTTATCCGCAGATCCTGAAATTGAGGTATGACCACGAGCGATCCAGGACCAGGGATATCCCGGAAGATCTGAGACACCCTGTTATCTCGTTGTTGCTCAACGATGCTGATGGTGCAGTAAAATACACCAACCGAAAATGGGAAGATTACAATGTCCTGACCTCAGAGGAAATGAAAACATTGTATCCGTTTGAAATGGATGCTCAACCGGTTGAAAATATGAAATCAAATCAGCAAACAGACAGGAGTTATTTGTGGGCCGAGCTTACCTGGCCTGAGATCAGTGAACGTTTGAATGAGATTGACCTGGCTATTTTACCCTGTGGTTCCATCGAACAGCATGGTCCTCACCTTCCGGTGGACACCGACTCTTTTGATGCGGAATACCTTGCCAAAAGGGTAGCAGAAGCCTGTAGCCATCCCAAACCCTTTGTACTTCCTCCCATCTATTACGGTGTGTCCTACCACCACGAAGATTTCAAGGGAACAGTCAGTATCAGCAATAATGCATTGTCCCACCTGGTGTATGATATAGGTATGAACCTTGCCAGGCAGGGGATAAAAAAGCTGATACTGGTAAATGGTCACGGTGATAATGCACCCACATTAAATCATGCTGCACAAATGATCAACCGTGACGCTGGTATTTTCGTGGCTGTGGATACAGGAGAGACAAGTGATGAAGATATCCTTCAATTGACTCAGACAAAAAACGATATTCACGCAGGAGAAATTGAAACGAGTACATCACTGGCAACCCGTCCCCACCTGGTAAAAATGGACAGGGCAAGGGATATGACCCTCAAATTTGGAAGCAGTTACCTGGATTTTTCTTCTAACCGAAGGATACCCTGGTATGTAAGGACAAAAAAAATCACGGAGAACGGTGTAATGGGGAATCCGATGAAAGCATCGGAGGCAAAAGGCAAGAAGATATGGGAGATCATGGTAGCGCATCTGGTGACCCTGATAGAAGAATTGAAAAACACTCCGCTGGAGAACCTTTACCAGAAAAAATATTGATCAAAGCTTATGAAAATCAGGGAAACTGAAGCATGGGTGGTTCAGATGAAACTGTCTGAACCCTACACCATCGCTTACGAGACCATCGATCATGCAGATAATGTATTTATCCGGATCAGTACTCATGATGGCATTACCGGATTTGGATGTGCAGCACCAGACCCGGAGGTTACAGAAGAGACATCAAAAAGTGTGATGCATTGCTTCCGGCATGTAATAGAACCAATCCTGAAGGACGCAGATCCACTATGTTACATTAAGCTTATCGAGAAACTGAAACACCACATTCCTGAAGCACCGTCTGCCATTGCCATGGTGGATATGGCGTTGTATGATATCATGGCTAAAAAAGCCGGGATCCCGGTTTATAAGTTATTGGGTGGCTACAGGAGTCAGATTAGAACCAGCATTACCATCGGGATCATGCCGGTGCAGGAAATGATAAATAAGGCTCTGGAACATAAGGAGAAAGGGTTTAAAGTGTTGAAGATAAAAGGTGGCCGTAATGTTGAAGATGATATTGAGCGGATTATTACGGTAAGAGAGGCTGTTGGGAAAGAGATTAAGATCCGTTTCGATGCCAACCAGGGGTATTCTGTTGAAGAGGCAATTCGGTTTTTCAGGGAGACGAAAAATGCGCGGGTTGAACTCCTGGAACAACCCACCCGGAGAGATGAGATGGAAAAAATGGGAATAGTCAGTAAAAAAGTTGCCATACCCGTTATGGCTGATGAGAGCCTGATGAACCTGAGGGATGTTTTTCGTATGGCAAAGCGTGAGCTGACGGATATGATCAATATCAAGCTGATGAAGGTGGGTGGGATCTCCGAAGCGTTACACATTAATTCGGTTGCGCGGGCAGCAGGTTTTGAGGTGATGGTGGGATGTATGGATGAGAGCGAACTGGGGATCTCAGCCGGCTTGCATTTTGCCCTTGCCCGGCCCAATGTGATCTATGCTGACCTGGATGGACACCTTGACCTGGTGGATGACCCGGCCCGTGGATCTGTTATACTGAAAGATGGGGTGCTTTATCCAAAGAACATTCCGGGCCTGGGTTGGGAAGTTTGAGGGATAAGCCGGTTTTTATTATTTTTGCCTTTTCATCGGAGAAATGCCGGAGTGGTCGAACGGGGCAGACTCGAAATCTGTTGTCCGCCTTACGGCGGACCGGGGGTTCGAATCCCTCTTTCTCCGCAAAGATGAAATAAACCCGGCATGACCGGGTTTTTATTTTATGCCGAACCAGCGAAGAAAGCTTGCTTTCCGGAGCAGGTGAGTAATAAAATAAAAAAACACGGTAGTGTTTATTTCATCTTTGCTGGAACCCCCTTCAGGGATCACGATCCCGCTGAAAGCGGGAGAGTAATCCCTCGAGTAACC